>CAJONE010000076.1 GCA_905235855.1 uncultured Bacteroidales bacterium | reverse complement strand
GTATCCTTAATTATCTTCAAAATAACATCACTGGTAAGCCCCTCATCACGACTGATTCTAGTAACGCTATCCCCCTTAATGGCATAGATTCCATCACCATCAGTGGCAATAGTTTCGAAGATTATAGGTGAGAGAAGTTGTCAAGGCATATCAGTTTAAGTTTCAATCGGGTTGTCGAACTGCACTCCAACCGTTCGGGGAGCGGTGTCTGGAGTTTTGCCCACCGCCTGAAGGTTATCTGTCCGCCAGTGTGGCCGTAGGGCAGTACGCCGCCGTCGAACCTCACGCATTGCCCGTCGGACCGTGGCTTGAACATGCCGCAGGTGGAATAGCACAAGGGTGCCGCGCACTCAACGCAGTGCTCAATCCAGATGAGCGGCAGCTCGTGCGTTGCCTCGTACATCCTGCAGTGTTCGGGTATGGCGTCAGCCTCTCGTTTGCGCCAGATGTAGCTGAACATTTCGTTTAATAGTGTATATCGCCTGTTTTCGACTTGATGAACGAGACTATCTTTTCCGTGCGGCTGCCGATTGACAGTCCGGCTGCGGTTTTGAGCGCTCCTTCAGACAGGGTTAGCCTGCGCGAAGAGTCCTGTTTTATCGCCTCGATAGCCTGGGCTATTGCATTCGTATCCATTGGATTTACCAGTATGGAGTTTGAACTGTCCAGAATGTCGTTATTGAACGGCAGGTCGGACGAGATAACGGGCAATCCGCAGGCCATGGCCTCGACAATGGCATTTGAACAACCCTCGGCCAGCGACGGCAGCACAAACAAGTCTGCGGCGTTCAGGTAAAGAGCCACGTCGTCGTGGGGCAGGCTACCGTAGAAAAGAGCCACGTCGTTGGTTGGTCTGAAAGTGTCGCTGGCGGTGGGCTTGCCGATATAGAGAGCTTTGATGCCAGGGTCGCCACACTGTCTGATGGCCTCATTCACGCGGCCAGCCCCTTTGCGGTCGTTGAAGCGTCCGAGGAAAGCCACGATAAACACATCCTGCGGAAATCCCAACAGTTCTCTTGTCTCTCGTTTGTCCATCTTTTTGAACACACTGGCATCCACAGCGTTGGGTAGCACAATGGTTTTGTCGGCGGAGGTGAGCCCGGCAGCAATGCACTCGTTGCGGTTTTTGGTCGAGACGCAGACCACTGCACGGGTCATTTCGGCCAATGCCGTTATGTTGCGTTTCGACCTCAAGTAGCGCAGATTAATCTTGTCCTCGCCGCAGGCCACCACCAGAGGCGTGCCTGTCTTTGCCGTATAGTCCATCAAATGAATTGCGCAACTCCAGAAATGGGCGTATGCCACGTCGAAACGTCTGCCTATACGCGAAGCCTCGGACGAAATCCGTTTCTGGCAAATCCACGACACCACGCGTGTCAGCCGTGCCGCACTGGGCGCGAAAATTCGCGGGCGGAAAACCTCGACCGACAATTTCTTTCCGTCAGACTCAAACTCGTCGAAGTAGTGGCGGCGGTCAATATTGATGCCATGCTTCAAGCACGAAAGCACCATCACCGGAGCCAGAACCGTCACTTCGTGTCCCTGACGCACAAGTTCGCGACACAGCACCCCGATAAAAGCCTGCACCGCATAGTCGGGCGTGGGGTATGAGTTGGACGCTAAAAGGATTCGCATGTAAAAGGTTTCGTAACGGGAAATGTCGGCGATAGTTGATACCCTAATACGTTATTCGTAGAGCAATGAATTAATTTACCATTGAAACAAATCCAACTGCATGATATACAAAAGCGTAAATTATCATATACTGAATAGCTTTCGTACCATATAGTTTGTGAGAACAGATGCATGAACACAGCAATGCAAAAGGAATTTGCACAGTATAAAGGGTTCGGTAGAAAAAAACCGTTACTCCACCTGAAACAATAACCATTGCAATTGTGCTGATAACAATTCCAACGGTTATCCGGTATATCTTGACATATTGGTCTGGAATTGCCGATTGCTTGGCAGATGATAACCACCGGTATAAGATGAAAAAAAGTATGTAAAACATCAAATATCCTGCATACATCCTTAACATTCCGTTTACGTTACGCTGCTGCCATTTCATTTCACCGTATGCCATCTGGTCCTCGTATTTTGTCACTTTGTCCAAATAGTAGTCGCCAAGTATTTCGATATTATTTTTGAGAAGTATGCCGCCCAGTATCATGGCAATAATTGTAAGGACGATAAAAAAAAATGTATTTTTCTTTTTGAACGATACAAAAACAAACGGAAAACAAATCAGCGGAACAATCATTTCGCGATGTATAAAGATTGAAGATACTATGATGAGTATGCCCAAAACCTTTCTCAACACCGTTCTCTCTCCAACAGTTATGAAAACGGATACGCCCAACCAAAATACGGCCATGGCTAACGATGCTCTTGCATAACAGAACAACGGGTTGAAAAATACGAAAAGAAATAAAAGCGTGAGGAAAGTATTGGTGCGCAGCAGTCGGCTGGTGTAATAGACTATCACCAACGCCCCGCCCCAAACCACGGCACGGAATAAATTGTAATTGCCGTTGCACCAATATGCAAGACGCTGATAAATAACAGACGAAACGTCTCCGTCATACCAGTGGTTTGCATAAAAAACCCAATTGCGGTAATTGAAATAGTCACTGTTTATACAATAGCCAACCGCAAACAAAATGAAAAACAGCAAAAAAACAATGGATGCATATTTTTTTGTCGAGCTGTCTGGTTTGACATTTCTCACATAAAAATAGGCATACAGACAAACCGCCAGCACAATACTGCCATACAGAATTCTATACCATAGGGGAATGTAATCCTCCGAAAACGACCATAGAAAATCCATATTCCGGTTTATTTTTCAGCTTTCATCCAGGCTGCCAATGCCTCGCACGCGTGCCCCGTTTCAAAGGAATTCATGTTATGCAAGTATGCAGACAAAGATTTCTGATAGGCGTCGAGGTCAAAATTCGAGACGATATCGCATAGCTCTTGCTCGCTTTCCGTGTATGGGAATGGCAAGCACTTGATGTCAAACTTCAGTTCTGTCCTGTCGAAAGATATGTAGTCCTCGTAGTCGGGGCAATACAGGAAACATGGGCGTCCTGTATAGATGTAATCGAACGGGGATGAGGAATAGTCGGTTATCAAATAGTCGCTGGCTGCGAGCAATTCCTGCATGTCGCTGTAAAGAGTGGCATTGACAGCATGAGGGTCGTTAATAATGTCAGAAACGCCGGACGACAGTCGCGCAATATGCGAATGAAGCCTTAAAAGAACATAAAAATCCCCACCAAACCGCTGTTTAAAAGCATTCAGTATTTTCTCCCAGTTGAGACGGTATATGTCGAGGTGTTTGGTATCCCTATCTCTGAATGTAGGTGCGTAAAGTACCACTTTAGCATTTGCTGGCAGCTTATAGTGTGCGAAGACTTTGTTACGTGCTATGGCGATTCGTTGAGAATCAAAAAAAATGTCGTCACGTGGCGAACCTGCTTCCAAAATTTCGCCCTCGTACATCTGCGCCCGACGTATCTCCAGTGTTCGGTCAGGACACGTCGAAAGCATCAGGTCGGTTATGCTGTTCTCCCGCCGCGCCACGACCCTTGCACGGTCTGTAAAATTGTAGTCCAGTTCAATTGGTTTTGCACCCCAGCCACCATGGTATGTTTGTATGAAAAGCTGGTCTTTGCGTTTGCCTATCATCCCATCACCGCCGCGCGTCCTGAAATTGGTTATAATGAATTTCGACGTGCTGAGGTAATACATAAACGCGATACCGGGCAGCCTGCGTGACCAGTCGTAAATCTTCACTTTCCTGATTGCCGGCGGAACCTGCATGTTCATGCACTTCGGAGTGAATGCAAAAATTATGTCGTAGCGTCCCGGCTCTTTCTCGCACAGATACTCTGCAATATATTTCGGATTGCATGAGTACTGGCTTCCGCGTGTCGACCACAAAACCACTCTGTTTGCGTGGATTTTTGTGAATGTGCGGAACAGGCTCAGCCACAAGCGTGTTCGCAACTCTATCAGTTTGCGGGCAATTTGTTTCATTTTCCTCTCATATTGTTGATCTTGGACGCTATTACCAAGCGTATTTTGGCGTATTCATCCTTGTAGCGTTGGCCCACCAGCCCCGGAAACAGTAGGTAGGTGACCGTAGCGGCAATGGCGAAAACCACGGTTGAGAGTATGCTTCCAGCCAGCGTTTCGGGCAGCGCGATTGAACAGGCAGCGTATATGGGCGCTAACCATATCAAAGGTCTCCATGCCGAAAGCATGTTTGCCAACATCTCCTTTATTGGCAAACCGATACGCTTTGCTATGATTGCATTTTTGGCAAGCATGACTATTGAATAGCCAGTCATCGACGATATCGCCAACGCCGTTAATCCCCACCTGTAGCCAATCAGAATGAACACTGTGACGCTTGCGAACTGGCACACTCGCAAAATAAACTGTGTCCGCGTCATTGCAAGCGACCGCAGGTACACATCGCCCAGTCTGCCGTTGATGCGAATCACGCTCCATGCCGACATCACTGCAAACAAGGTGGCCACGTTCAGCCATTGCTCACCGAAAAAAACGCGTATAATCAAGTTGTGGCAAAACAGGAATGCCAACGAAAGTAACATCGCGCCAACGTTCAGTAAATAAAGTGTTTGACTGAATGAAAAACGAATGCGCTCTCGACTGTCCTGTATTGATGAAAGTACGGGGAAAAGCACCGAGTCGTAAATCTGGTTCACTTTCCCCGTTATGTTTGTTATGAATTCGTGCGGACGCGTGTACATGCCGAGCGTCTCGATGCTGAACAGCGATTTCATCAGCAGTCGGTCCACCTGATGCGACAAGTTCCTGAAAACGGCACTTGCCATAAGCCAGCCCCCGAAACCGAATATCCGACCGTACTCATCCCTGTCGAAGGCAAGCCTGTACACCCTTTTCGATGCTATCCACGACATTATCATTGTAAGGAACGATGCGAGGACAGCCTTTGTCAATATTGCATAGTATCCATATCCTTGCAAAGCGAGCACTATGGCGACCGCAGTGGTGACAACAAGTGATATTAGATTTATCACCCCGATTGTCATAAATCGCATCTCGCGCTGCAGCAAGCTTGTGTTGACCGATGCAATGCAGTGGCAAATCAGCGTTACGGAGAATATTCGTAGCGGAGTTGTCATACTTGCATCAGCAACACCGGTGGCAAGGACTTTTGATAGGGCGCACATTACCACTGCAACCCCTACACCAAACAGCAAACTCAATGTGAAAGCGTTGTTTACAAACCTGTCATTCAACTCTTTCCGTTGCACAACAGCCGATCCGATGCCGGCATCGGCCAGCGACTGGAACACCGCTCCGATGGCTACAATCGCCGCATAATAGCCAAAATCGCGCTGCCCAAGCAAGCGCGACATTATCGAGAACGACACTATCTCGACCACACCCAAGGTTATCGTCACGATTGTTTGTGACGACATGCCTTTCAGCACTTTTGTGGTGTTTGATGTATCTTTTGTCATCGGTAAGTTTTAGTGTGGCAGATTTCAGTTCTTTGTGTTCGGCATCTCATGGTCACGGGTCGTATTAATAAACAGACCCATACTCCACGCCCGCCTTACTCCACAGGGCAGAGGAGTTGTGTAGAAAGTCGTGTAAATGAAACTACAGGGTGTGGCCGTGACTGCACATTATGGCAGCGGCAGCATGGGATTTGGTCCTTTTATTGGGTTGTGTCGCCACACGGCATCTCATTGTTTCATGCGGCAACGGCTGGATGTACGGACATGGCTGAATTTCGTCGTCACACCACGCGCCAGTCGTCGATTTTGCGGGTCTGCGAGTTGAAGTTGATGCCGATCTTGAACAGTCGGCGGCTGTCGGCGACGAAGGGTTCGGCGTAGCCTTTCTCGTCGATCTGCCGCAAGGCCTCGTCGGCGGTTTTATCCACTTTGAGTTCTATGACATAGACGCAGTCGGCGGTCTGCATCACGATGTCCATGCGCCCGTCGCAGGTGTGCCGCTCAACCTCCACATAGAAACCGAGCAGCTTAAAGAACACGTAGAGAGTGTTCTGGAAATATATCTCGCGGTTGCCTACAATGCGGTAGTCGCCGTCGGCGAACATGGCAGCCAGGCGGTTGACGAAGCCTTCGGCGTTGCCGCGTTCGACGTCGCGGACGAAGTTGCGCACCGAGAAACTGCTGCGGTCGCGTGGCACAGGGGTGTAGGATGGGTAGAGGAACTTGGTGAACCCCTGCTCCACCTCGCGGTTGGGGAAGCCGAGGCGGTATTCGTCGAAACGCTTGTTGTATGACTTTATGGTGAGGTATCCGCTCTGGAAGAGCAGCGGCAAGGGGTTCTGGTCCATGATGTCGATGCTGCCGAGGGTGTCGGCGGTGAGTTCCTCGCGCGTCATGTCCTCCAGCAGGTAGTCGGTTTTCTGCAGCTGCCTGACGAGGAAGGTGGGCGTGCCGGTCTCGAACCAGTAGTCGCCGAACTGCCCGCGCCCGACGGTGTTGAGCAGGCTGAACGGGTTGTACATGCCCTGTCCGCCAACGGTGAAGTGGTAGCCGTCGAAGTCGCGTTTGAGGCGGGCATAGCACTCCTCTTTCGTCATGGAGTTGGCGGCGGCCAGAGCCCCGACACCTTCGTCGAAATAGCTGTGCAGCTCGGCCTCGGTGATGCCGCAGATGTCGGCATAGCGGTTGTCCAAAGAGATGTCGGTCAGATGGTTGAGGGCTGAATACGCTCACCTTGCCGAATTTGGTGACGCCGGTGAGGAAGGCGAAGCGTATGAACTCGTCGCACGACTTGAGGTTGCCGTAGAAGGCCTTCAGCTCGCGGCGGAAAGCGTCCTGCAGTTCGGGGTTGTCGATGGCGGCCAGCATCGGCTTGTCGTACTCGTCGACCAGGATGACAACCTTGTGTCCCGATTTTTGGCAAACACCGCGAATAATGTTGCCGAAACGCGATGAAAGAGAGAGCTCGCTGCCGGCGTGGATTCCGAATTTCTCCTCCCATGCGGATACGTGAACCAGCAGTCTCTCGCGAAGGTCGTCTACGGAGTCGTACAATCCAACATTGAGGTCGAGATTCAATACCGGATATTCAACCCACTCATTCTCAAGCCGCTCCAGCGCCAAACCTTTAAACAGGTCGCGTTTGCCCTCGAAGTAGGCCCGCAGGGTGGAGAGCAGCAGGCTTTTGCCGAACCGCCGCGGACGGCTCAAAAAATAGAAGCAGCCGTTTGTGGCGAGATTATAGACCATGGCAGTCTTGTCCACATAAACGTAACCGTCTGTGCGAAGCTTCTCAAAATTCTGTATTCCAATGGGATATTTCATGAAAGCGGGATGAATGT
>CAJONE010000075.1 GCA_905235855.1 uncultured Bacteroidales bacterium | reverse complement strand
CCAGTGCCAAGGGCTATCCCTTCAGCCGGCAGGAGTGGCGCGGCTATTTCCGCCACTCGCTGTGGACGCTGCCCAGCGTTGCGGCGGCGCGGTGTATGAGCATCAAGCTGCGCAACCACCCCATCCTCGGCAAGTTTCAGGTTGTCAACGTGGCTGGCGACGGTGACAGCGATGCCGACTACGAAAGCAACAATGCGTTGGAGCAGGTGCGCGAGGCCATCGGCGACCGACCCGAAGAGTCCATGACCATCACCCTCACGCGTGGACGCCTCACCACGGGTGTCACCGTCAAGGCGTGGACGGCCGTGTTTATGCTCCACGGCTCGTACAGCACCAGTGCCAGCAGCTATATGCAGACCATATTCCGTGCTCAGACCCCCGCCGTCATCGGTGGCCGACAGAAACGAGAGTGCTACGTCTTCGACTTCGCACCCGACCGCACGCTGAAAGTGCTGGCCGAAACAGCCAAAATATCCTCCAAGGCCGGACGCACCAGCGAGAGCGACCGCCAACTGCTCGGTGAATTTCTCAACTTCTGCCCCGTCATCTCGTTCGAAGGGTCGCAGATGCATGCCATCGACACGCCGCACATGATGCAACAGCTGAAACGCGTCTATGTGGAGCGCGTGGTCAGCAACGGTTTCGAGGACAAATACCTCTACAACGACCGCCTGATGAAGCTCGACCAACTCGAGCTGGAGAAGTTCGTACATCTGCGTGGCATCATAGGCCTGACCAAGGCGATGAAACGCTCCAGCGAGGTTGACATTAACAACCAAGGCTTTACCGACGAAGAGTACGAACAGTTGGAAGGTATAAAAAAGAAGAAGAAACGGCAGGGCGATCACGCCCTCACTCCTGAAGAGGCCGACTTGCTGGTGCAGGAAGAGTTGAAGAAAAAACAACGCAATATCGCCATCAGCATCCTTCGCGGCATATCCATACGCATGCCCATGCTGCTCTACGGAGCCAACATCGAGGATGAGGACAAGGAAATCACCATCGACAACTTCACCTCGCTGGTCGACGATATCTCATGGGACGAGTTTATGCCCCGTGGAGTCACCAAGGAGCTGTTCGACGAGTTCAAACGCTATTACGACCCCGACATCTTCGCCGCCTCCGGCAAACGCATACGCGAACAGGCACGCTATGCCGACAGCCTCGACATCGAAGCACGCATCGACCAGATTGCCACCATCTTCGGCACCTTCCGCAACCCCGACAAAGAAACAGTGCTCACCCCTTGGCGTGTGGTCAACATGCAGTTGGGCGACACACTTGGCGGCTGGGTATTTTATGATGGTGAATACAAGGAACGGCAGTTGATGCCGCGTGAAGTGCGACACTCTGGCGTCACCGACAGCGTCTTCCGGCCCGACGCCAAGATACTCGAGATAAACAGCAAGAGCGGCCTCTACCCGCTCTATATGGCTTATAGCATCTATCGCAACCGTATCGAAGCCGAGCGAATGGACTGGATGGCCACGGAAGCCGACGACGAGTCGCGACTGAAACATCACCAGCGCATCTGGGACGAGGTGCTGCGACAGAACATCTTCGTTGTCTGCAAGACCCCTATGGCGCGTTGTATCACCATCCGCACCCTTGCCGGCTTCCGTCCCAAGGTCAAAGTCAACGCCCACGCCTTCGACGACCTTGTAATGCAGATACAGCAAAAAAGCGGCCAGTTGATAACCAAACTGTCCTCACCTTATTTTTGGAAAATCAATTCAGACGAACTTATGAAATTCAACGCAATAGTAGGTAATCCGCCCTACCAGATTAATGACGGTAGTGGAGCTTCTGATGATGCAGCTACACCCGTGTATAACAAATTTGTAAATATTTCAATACAAATAAAGCCAGATTATTTATCCCTCATAATGCCATCGAAATGGATGGTTGGAGGTAGAGGATTGGATGCATTTCGTGCAGAAATGAAAAAAGAGACAAGAATTGCGAAAATATATGATTTTGAAGATGCAAGTGAATGTTTCAAAGGTATACACATTGACGGCGGTATCTGCTATTTTTTATGGAGCAAGAACCATGACGGAGAAATCCAATATACTTTTAAACCTTTTGGAGGTAATCCGTTCACGGAAATGCGACATCTTGGCAATTCTACTTCAAGTTTCATCATTAGAGATTTTCATAGGCAATTATTAATATCAAAAATTGGAATAGGTTCAAAGTTTAGTGAAATAGTCTCAAACACAAGACCTTTCGGGATTAGAAAAGACTTATTCAATGCGCCAGAACGTTATCCAGATTCGAAACTATCGGATAAAGCATTCAAAAACTCTTTTAAGATATATGGGGTTAAGGGAATTAAAGGAGGAGCACGTAGACAAATTGGTTTTGTCTCTAAAGAAACAGTGACGCAGCACGAAGAGTGGGCTTTGAAATATAAATTGTTTTTCACTACATCATATTCAACAGGAGCAATAGAATACCCGGAAATCATTGTTTCCAACCCCAAAGAAATATGTACAGAAACGTTTTTAGTGATAGGTCCATTCGATTCACCAGAAGAAAGACGTAATTGCCTAAATTATATGGGAACAAAATTTTTTAAAGTCCTATTGTTTTTTGGTAAAGGCACAATGCAAGTTACGAAGTCCGTATTTTGTTTTGTCCCCCTCCAAGACTTCACACCGTCAAGTGATATTGACTGGTCGGCACCGATAGAGGATATCGACCGTCAACTTTACAAGAAGTACAATCTCACCGACGAAGAGATTGCCTTCATCGAGAAAACCATCAAGCCTATGCCCGTTGCCTAACCCCTATGTGGGAAAAGTATTCTACGCTTTTGCCTGCAGTTCAACCTTGGTAAGACCTCCCATTTTACCTACGACGAACAGGGTAGGGGCATCGCCCTCGTGCACGAGGTTGTCTATATACAGCGGCTGCCCCAACACGAACCACTCACAATGGAATCGGTCGCCGGCACATATTTTCGAGTTGAAGGCTTCTGTCACACAAAAGTACCCGTCG
This sequence comes from uncultured Bacteroidales bacterium, assembly GCA_905235855.1. Taxonomy (GTDB): domain Bacteria; phylum Bacteroidota; class Bacteroidia; order Bacteroidales; family P3; genus Colimorpha. The sequence goes on along the minus strand of CAJONE010000075.1, from coordinate 3,939 downwards.
CCTTCGTGCCGCAGAATAATCCGTCGGCCCGGATTCCATTCGATCGTTACCACGTCGCCTACAGAGAGTTCGCCCACGTTCAGCGTGGCCGACAGGATGCGGTGCGATGTCTGTGTGTCGGTCTCTCCGCAATGGTCGCTCACAAATGTGTGCCAGTCCGGAAACCCTATAAAGCGACATAGCACATCGAGCGTGGTCTCCCTTACGGTCGAATATCCGTCTATATGCCCCCATAGCCGCCGCAAAGTGGTCAGACCAACCGTCTCCTTGGTATTCTCCTGGATTTTTCCATACAGGTACTCGAAGTCTCTCATGTTTGTCATCGGTCTCATCACAAACCGTGACACACTCGCTTTAAGTTGTTCAATATTTGGTGATTTGGTATCCATTTTTGGAGATGTGTTTTCGGATTGCAAAGTTACTGTTTTTTGTCCTTATGTGTGGAATATGTAATTTTGTGGCGTGAACAGCAATGGCCAAATAACCACATCGGGCATCCCCAACACATTGGATTTCAACGTTTCGAGCGAGTTCGCATACTACGAGCCGCTCCGCTCCGATGGCTATAGTTGTCTCTACAAGGCGCAGCGCTTCGGACGATGGTTTGTGCTGAAGGGGCTCAAGCCGGAACGTAAGGCCAACCCTGTTTATATGGCTATGCTCGAAAAGGAGTTTTCGTCGCTTGTTTCGCTCGACCACCCTAACATCGTCCGCACTCTCGGAATCGAAACCGACCCTGTGGCCGGTCGCTGCATTGTGATGGAGTATGTCGAGGGACGCACTCTAAAGCAGTTCATCGACGAGAAACCTTCAGCGTCCAAGCGCCGCAAGGTGGCTCTGCAGCTGCTCGACGCCATGGCCTACTACCATGCCAGACAGATTGTGCACCGCGACATCAAGCCGTCGAACATCCTGATTACCGAAAATGGTGACAACCTGAAGCTGATTGACTTCGGCCTGGCCGATACCGACGACTACGCCGTGCTGAAAGAGCCCGCCTACACCAAAGGCTACGCAGCACCCGAGCAGATGTCAGATGGTTCAACGGTCGATTGCCGTGCCGACATCTACGCCTTCGGTGTAATTCTGCGGCAGCTTTTCCCTCACCGCTATCGGGCCATCGCCTCGCGTTGCCGCAACGCAAGCCCCGACTGTCGCTATGCGTCGGCCTCGGATGTCGTCCGCGCCATCAGGCGGAGCGACATCCTGTCGGTCTGCATACCGGTGGCCGTCGGCGTCGTTTCGCTCTCGTTGGTCGCTCTCTTGCTTTTGCCCATAAGTCGCGAGCAAACATCTTCGGTGCTATCGGCCAACACAATTGACACTGTGCAACCTGTCCAACCCGTATATCCTGCGGATCCAATGCCGCCCGCTCTCCAGCCCATCCCGTCTGTCGGAAGCGCGAAACCGAAAGCGCAACTGTCGGTCGACAAGACTGTGATAGGCGACCTGAAAACCATGCTCAAGTCCTATGCCGACAGTCTCTATCACGTTTGGCAGGCATCTGTTGCTGGCGGCAAATTCTCCTCACAGGCCGAGGCCGAAATGTCGCGTGCCTTCTTCCATCAGCTTGTAATCGAACGGCAGGCTCTTCTGATTTCGCGGATTGAGACAGACGATCTCGACCAATATGGCGCCTATTGGGGCATCCTCAATTCCGTTCCATCCGACTTCCTTGCCCTGACCGACAATTATATGGACACGCACCCCTTGCCGCAGCCCTACGACCAGTACGCCTCGTCTCTGGTCAAGGCGCTGTCCGACTCTGCCAAGAATTCCTCCAACCGCTTTCGGGCCATTGTCCAGGCCGACAACGCAAGGCGTTGGAAACAATACGAATAGGCCGTCGCCTACAGATTAGGACAAAATAGGGACATAATTTGAACGCACACACCGCTGTAATTTTGCAGCCGAAACGCGCTACGCTTCGTGGTGGCGGCATAGTCAAATTACTCACTAATTAAATCAAAAAAACATGAAAAAAGTACTATTTGTGCTATTGTGTGCAGGCACTGTCCTATTCGCTGCCTGCGGCGGGAAAAAGGAATTGACCAAAAACGTCCCGCTTGAGGACATTGTAGGGACACATTCCGATTTGCTCTCTGTTGACGATTCTATCAAGGTGATGCTAAGCAGCACCGACGGAAAGTATTGGTCGGTCAAAGCAATGATTCCTATGTCAAACACTAAAAGCTGGAGCGATGTGCCTGGCACCGACGAGAACGCATCAGAGCATTTCATCGCGGCAATGGGCAATCTTGATGTGGTTTATTATGATGAAAACGGTAGCGAGTTGACCTATGATGTAAAGCCAGATTGGAGTGCCGTGAAGTCTCTGCTACAATCTGAAGATATAAGACTGTCAAAGTTTCGGCCGAAAAGAGCTGGGGAGGCAGCAAGTCGTACAAGGATGAGAAAAAAATATTCGACAAAGTCGCTTCAGTCGGCTTGAAAAGGGCTGACCTTAGCAAAGTGTGGGGAGCCTCTTCGTCCTCGTCCTCGTCTTCCTCCTCCTCTTCATTGTCTTCTTCCTCGTCCGGCAAAAGCTCTTCCGACATCGACAAGATGCTCGACGAATACGAAAAATTTGTCGACAAGTATATATCGTTGATGGAAAAAGCACAGAACGGCGATATCTCCGCCATGTCCGAATATGCAGGTATGCTCGAATCCGCAGAGAAACTGGGAGACAAACTCGACGACTGCGACGGCGACATGTCCGCCACCCAGCTCTCGCGCTACACCCGCATAACCACTAAGATGACCTCCGCCGCACTTTAATTCGCAGGAATACACTATTTTAAACTCTAAAAATTGCCCTGTAAGGGCATAACACAAAACAAGCGTTTTTAAGAACATGTAATAAAAATATGGAACAACAACTTCAGAACAATCAGCAATATGGCTATGGCGACAGTCAGCCGCAACTGCCCCAGGAAAACGCTCCCTACTCGGTGGTAACCCTCGTAATGGGCATCCTCAGCCTTGTGACAGGCTGTGCCGGCGCTGGCCTCATTCTCGGCATCCTCGGCGTTGTCTTTGGCAAAAAGGGTCTCACGGCTTTCGAGGCAGCCCCCAACCGCTACAAAGGCAAAGGTATGCTCAACGCCGGACGCATAATGTCTATTATCGGCATTGTGCTTGGCGCCGTCGGGCTGGTTGCTATCATCGTCTCGCTCGCCGCAGGTGTCGCCTATTTCTCGTGGCTCACCGACTTGATAGACTTTTGAGTTTAAGGGTTTCTGCAGCAACTCTGGCAGATTGGATTTCGCAACACTCCTTGCCGTGCGTCTATAAACATTGTTTTGGACTATGCTGCCCGTTTTGCGGCTTTCAGTGCTCGGTTGTGGCCCTGCTCAAGGGTGACCTCGGCCAATCCTTTCTGCTCTACCCAGCCCTGCTCCCGATGCTACTGTCGGTGGCAGGGCTGCTGCTTTGTCGCCGACAGCAGAAACGGCAATACCTGAAATGGATTGTGCTGATTGATTCTTCATTGATGCTTGTGGGTGCTATATTGAAGAATCTTGACATTCTCCCGAAATGAAAAAGACATGCACAACCGAATATTGTCGGTTTTTAATTGCTCAAGACCTCTATAATCATGTAGTTACAGCGTTATTAACAGCTTTTGCTTCATTTTTCTGAAAAAAAAAGCTATAAAATTCTCAGTGTTCGGAAAAATCCACAAGCTTTTTAACCCTTTCCTGCGATGCCACTAAAAAAAAAATTCGGTATTAAAACCCTGTAAACCATAGTGTATTTCAAATTCAGACCCTCATTTCCGAAAAAAAATATTTGTCAGTTTAAGAAAAGGTTGTATTTTTGCACTCGCTTTCGCCCGGAGGACGGGTGTTGAAAAAGGGAGCGACAGTACGTTGAAATTTTTTGGAAACATGAGATAGCGTGTGTCAGGGGTCTCATACAATAGGTATGGGGTTC
>CAJONE010000074.1 GCA_905235855.1 uncultured Bacteroidales bacterium | reverse complement strand
GCGCCGTGCCTGCCGCCGCCAACGGTCATCCTCGACGAAGGTGTCGTCGACGCGCAGGTGCATCGCCGCCGGTTGCCCGTCGGGCATGGTGGGTATCATCTCGGTGGGTATGTGGCAATCCTCGATGAGCGGCAGCACCCGTTCTACCCATTCACGGTTGTTCACCAGTCGCTTGGGGCTTCCGCTTGCGGATTGGAAGCATCCGTAGTCGCCCTGCGTGGCGAAGATGTTCTCCGTGGGAAAGCCTGCCAGCTCGAACTGTGCGTCGACGTTGGTAGTGACGACGAAGGCGTGAGGGAACAACGCCAGCAACTTGCGGTAGAGCGGCAGTGCTCCCGTGCGATATCGGCAAAACCAGATGTGCTTGGCCCAGAAGGCCCACCGTTCTTCTGCGGTCTCGAATGGATAGAACCCTGCGGTGTAGAGGTCGGTGAATCCATAACGCTCAATCCACGGCGCAAACTCGCGGCGGAAGTCTTCGCCTGCATAGTCTATCCCTGCGGCGGTGCTGAGTCCCGCACCCGCACCGATGATGATGTGGTCGGCTTCGGCAATGGCTTGTCGCAGCTCATCAACCCTTTGACAGTAGTTCACGGTAGATGTCATAGTCGATGTCTTTGAACACGTTGAACACAACAGTAAAGTTTTTGTCGTTTGGCTCATAATTCTCAACCGTTTCGACGGCAATTTCGGCAGCGCGACGGTTGGGGAAACGGAATTCGCCCGTGGAGATGCAGCAGAAGGCGATGCTGCGGCAGCCGCTGGCCTCGGCGAGGCCGAGGCAGTTGCGGTAGCAGTCGGCCAGCTGCTTTTGCTGCTCCTTGGTGGGATTGCCGTCGGGAATTACGGGCCCCACGGTGTGTATGACGTATCGGGCCGGAAGATTGTAGGCGGGAGTGATGATTGCATTGCCAGTGGCTATCCTTGCTCCGTCAAGCACGTGGCTGCATTCCAGACGCAGCTTCAGACCGGCTGCGCTGTGGATACAGTTGTCGATGCAGGCGTGCAGCGGATGCCAGCAGCCGAGACCCACACTGTTGGCTGCGTTGACGATGGCGTCGACACGCAGCCGTGTAATGTCGCCCTGCCAGAGGTGAGGGGTGCTGCCCTTCGTGGCTATGCTCTCCAGCGTCACCACCCCCTTGTCCTGCAACTGCGCCTGCAACTCGGTATCCTGCGCTTGGAGAAACTCGTCGCTCAGCGGTTGCGGCTGCCACACGTTCATCAGCGCCCGCAGCAGCCGTTGCTTTGCTTCGAGTGTAGTCGGCACATCGGCTTCCACCCCGTTCTGCCGCATCAGGCAGCCGATGCAAAAGTCCAGATTTTCAAGTCGGTTCATATGTATTTTGAAAATCGTGCGCCAACAAAGCCGTCGCGGCTCTCGCCAGTCGACAGGTCGAACGATTTGTGTATGGGCGGCGTGGGTCGCAGGTCGTAGTAGTCCATCCTTTCAATAGGGAGTTTGAAATAAGCCATCGTGTCGTAGCTCGGATAGAGGCGGCGCAGCACCTCATTATGGTCGTATATCCAGCGCTTGGCGCTGTCGTCCACGTCGAAGTCGGCCCTACCAGAGCATCGCACCGACACACGGTCGTGCATCACGAGAAACTCCGCATTGGGGTTTTGCCGCAACTGATGGTAGACCTCTTTGCGCTCTGATGTGGCGAAATAGAGTATTGTGCCCTCCTGCTTCATGATCTGGAAAGCCCGCAGGCGGGGTTGGTCGCCATCTACCGTTGCCAACACGCCTTCGACATGGGAGTTTAGGAATTTCAGTGCCAATTCATTCATAAAGCAAAGATACTAATTGTTTTTCATGCAGATTTGTTTCAATTTTTTGTAAACGCGAATTGCCATAAAGTCGCCGTTGGTGCGCGGCGAGATGTATGGCAATTCGTGTCACACTGCACGGGGTTTACCACACCAGAGGGTCGCCCAGGATGTTGCCGTCGGTCATGGGGCTGTCGGCCTCGGTGAAGTTGTTTGCCTTGTACTGGATGCAGAGCATCGTGAGGTTTTCGCAGCCCGTGTTTTTCAGGGCGCGGCGGCCGTCGGGGCTCACACGGACGATGGTGCCCTCGCTGACCGCGAACTGTTCGCCGTCCACCTGGTAGGTGCCGCAGCCGCGCAGGATGATGTAGAGCTCCTCGTGGGTCTTGTGGGTGTGCAGGAAGCCGCTGTCCTGACCAGGAACGAGGGTTTGGAACGACAGTTCGCTGCCCGTGGTGCCCACCGCCTGGCCCACGAAGACTTTGCCTTTGATGACGCTGGGACCCATCGGCAGCTCGTGCTCGATTATCTGGTCGATTGTACCTACGTTTACGGCCTTGTAGTTGCGGCCACTCTTGATTGTTTCGATTGTTCTCATTTTGTTTACAGTTTTTGATGTTTGTTTACGGCTGCAAAGGTGCAACACTTTCCGAAACCCCGCAAGAGGGTACCTGGCGGTATGCGGCTTACCTTTGGGTAAGCAATGCGTCTGGTACACACTTTCTTTTTGAAACTTTTTTGTTTTTTAACATTTTACAGTGCGCGACACACCCGTCCGATTTAGCCAAGGCGTTGCCATTGGGCTAAATATGTTTATGCCCGTTACTCACTTCAATGGATTGTTTTTTACAAGTGTTCGTGAATACTACGCATTTCAGGGCAATCTTTATAGGTCGCCTTTGATGAATATAATATGCGGTACAAACATTCAATAGGTTGATTGTCAATAACTGCCCCATCTTAGACAATAGGGGCAGCGGGCGTGGATGTATAGATGTATATTAGGAGGTGGCCATATTGCCGTCACTCACCACATATATCTCCAACCCCACTATTTTTGCGACAGCATGAAGTGCAGGCGGTTGCGCACGTTGGCCTCCGAAGTACCCGAGTCGAAGTCGAGGAAAAGGAGCGAAAGGTTGGGGTAGCGCTCCTTGAGTCGTTTCTCGATACCCTTCGATATAATGTGGTTGGCGATGCATCCGAAGGGCTGCACGCTGACCACCTTGTCCACACCGTTTTCGGCCAGATGGCATATTTCGCCCGGCAAATACCAGCCCTCACCGAAGTTGGCAGCGGGGTTGATGATTTGTGTTGCCATGCGATAGACTTCGTGCACGTTCTCCAACGGACGATAGAAGGGATAGTGGGCGCAGGCTTGGTCAAACTTGCCGACGATGCGGCCCATTATCTTTTCGGCTCCATTGAGAAGGGCTGCGGGCAGCGTTTTGCGCTCGATATGCTGCTCGTGTTCCGATTTGACCGAGGCGAAATATTTGAGGAAAAACGGAGCCAGAGATGGAGGCACCACCTCAACGCCATGCTCCATTAGCCACTGCGCCACGTGCTTGTTCGAGAATGAGTTGTATTTGACATATATTTCGCCCACGAGCCCCACACGCTGCACTTCTCTGCCACAGTCCACAGCCTTGGCGAAAGCGTGGGCGGCTTCGGTCAGCAGGGCGAGAATGGCGTCGTAGTGCTGCGTTGCCACAAGTGGCTGCACAGCCGTGGTGTAGTGGTCGAACAAGCGGCGGGCGCTGCCGGTCTCTCTCTCGCGCGCGGCGGCGGAATAGTAGAGTTTGAGCAGTGCGTCGGCATAAAGCACGACATAGGCCGCTATGCGCCAGAGCTTAAGCCACGGTATAGAGAATCCCGGCTGGTCGTTGTGAAGGTCGCTCATCGCGACGGATATGACTGGCACATTGGCATAGCCGTTGCGCACGAGTGCATTCTTGATGAGGGCGTAGTAGTTGCTGGCACGGCACTGCCCGCCTGTTTGGGTGATGCCTACGGCGGTGTTTTTCAGATCGTAGCGACCCGATTTCAGAGCGCGAACAATGCTGCCCACCACGATGGTGGCCGGGTAGCAGATGTCGTTGTTGGCTTCGCGCAATCCCTGCTCGGCATCGTCGATATTGCCCATCGGAAGGCATTCTACGCGGTAGCCTGCCAAACCGAACAGGGTGGGCAGATACTCCGAGTAGCCCTCGGCGAAATAGGGCGCCAGTATGGTGCGACGTCGGTCCTCGCGCAGAAACGGAGCCGTTGTGTATGCTTGGTTGCCTGTCGGTTTTGTTGGTTGATTTTCTGATAGCTGCAATGTGTGATTGTCCGTATTCACCGAATCGACCAACGAGCGGATTCGCAGTTTCAGTGAGCCGATGTTGTTCACGTCGTCGATTTTGAGTACCGTCAGATTGCGGTGATGCCGATTGAGGATTGAGCGCACTTCGTCGAGGATGAAAGCGTCGGGGCCGCAGCCGAAAGAGGTCAGCTCGACCATGTGCAGGTTGGGGTAGGGGTGTTTGCCTGCAAACCATGCCGCTTTGAAGATGCGGTTGGGGTAGGCCCATTGGCTTAGCGAGTTGATGTTGCGATATACCTCGCTGCCTGCATGCGTGGCCACGTTTTCGGTGACGACATCGATACCCATGTCGCTAATGGCTTGCGACACTTTGTGCTCAATCAGGGGGTCGACATGGTATGGTCGGGCTGCCAGCAGGATGACAGTGCGCCCGTCGACGATGGCCTGCCGCAGCACCTCTTGTCCCCGTCGTTCGAGTTTAGCCAAGTAACTCTCTTGTTCGGCGATGGCTTTGCGCAAGGCTTCCTTGGCTTTGTGGGAGGAGACGCCAAGGGTGGCGAGATACCGGCTAATTGATTGACCAAGCAGCTTGCTGTCCTTGAAGTTGATAACCGGTGCGTCGAGTGGGATGCCGAAACGCTCTTCGGTGTTCAGTGCCGAGCGGAGCACATCGGAATATCCGCTTACAATGGGGCAGTTGTACGAATTGCCGCTCGCATTGTCCTCTTTGCGCTCGTAGACCGTCCAGGGATAGAGTATGCGGTCAACACGGCGTCCGACGAGGTCGAGCACATGGCCGTGCATCAGTTTGGCGGGGAAACAGATGTTGTCAGCCATCACACTTCTCATCCCCTGTTCGTAGAGCCTGTTGGTCGAGGTCTTAGAAAGCACCACTTCGAAACCGCACGCCGTCAGCAATGTGCACCAGAAGGGGTAGTTCTCGTATATGCCTAATCCGCGTGGCAGTCCTATGCGGATGCCGTTTGGCGTGTCGGGGGTGTTGCGTCGGTTCCACAGCAGCCTGTTCTTCTCGACAAACATGTTGACACCTTTGACCGTGCCTTCGCCGTTGCCGCCGTAGATGCGTTCGCATTGGTTGCCGGAGTAGAAGGCGCGACCATTGCCGAAACGGAATGTCTTCACTGTGCAGTGGTTCTCACAGCCAGGGCACACCTCTATGCCCGAATCGTAGCTGTTGTTTTTTAGGATTGTGTCGAGTGATTTGTTCATTTTTTCGCGTCACTTTTGGAGCGTGCGTAAAGGGCTGCCCCGTATGCCCCCGCGAGTTCGGGAATGTCGGAGAAACGCACATCGCAGCCTGTCATCTTTTCCAATGCGCGTGCTACTGAGTGGTTCTTGAATGTGCCACCCTGCACCACAATATGGCCGCCCAATTCATCGGTGCTGTGCAGTTTTAGCACCTTGAAAAGGCAGTTCTTCACCACCGAGTAGGAGAAACCCGCAGCGATGTCGTCGATGGTTGCGCCCTCGTTCATTGCCTGTTTCACCTTCGAGTTCATAAACACTGTGCAGCGTGTGCCGAGGTCGTAGGGGTTGGGGGCGAAACAGGCCATGCGGGCAAAGTCGGTCACACTGTAGCCCAGCTGACTGGCAAACGTCATAATGAAGCTGCCGCACCCCGACGAGCAGGCTTCGTTGATTTCGATGCGGCTTATGCTGCCGTGGTCGGCATAGATGGCTTTCATGTCCTGACCGCCGATATCGAGCACGAAGCTAACATCGGGGTCGATGGCCCGGGCCGCCGTGAAGTGTGCAACCGTCTCCACGATGCCGTAGTCGAGGTCGAAAGCCGTTTTTAGCAGTCCCTCGCCGTAGCCGGTCACCGCCGATGCCACGATGTTGACTCCCTCGGGTTGTGCGGCCTCGCCCTGCAGACGTTCTATGGCGAGTTTGAAGGCGTGGTAGCTGTCGCCTCCGTTGAAACAATAGTCGCTGAATGCAATGCGTCCCTCGTTGTCGACAAGCACTATTTTGGTAGTGGTGCTGCCCGAATCGACGCCGAGCCAGTAGTCGCCTGCGTCGATGCGTTCGCGACGCGCAACTTCGTAGCCGCGTTTGTTCTCTATCCATGCATTGTAATCCTCCGTTGAGGCGAAAAGTGCCTCAAGCTTTGTCGGGATTTCTTTCGTGTGGGTCGACGTTTGCGGGAATCGCTTAATCAGGTCGCCGATTTCTATTGCGTCGCCTTTGGCCACCGCTGCGCATCCCATGGCGGGCACATAGTGAGGGTGTTCCGGAACGAAACAGTCTTTCTCGCCCATGCCAAGCGCCGACTGCATGGCTTTGCGCATCTGGGGCATAAAGGCAAAGGGACCCCCACAGAGCAGCACGCGTGGTCTCACTTCAATGCCGCGCGCCAGCGAAGTAATCACCTGCAGAGCCACCGCATGAAACATCGAGGCCGCAATGTCGGCCTTGCTCACACCGCGTGCCAACAAGTTCTGTATGTCGGTTTTCGAAAACACGCCGCAGCGCGAAGCTATGGGGTATATGGTTTCGGATTGTGCTGCCAGGTGGTCGAGCTCTTCGGTCGCGACTCCAAGCAATGTGGCTGTCTGGTCGATAAACGAACCCGTGCCACCCGCACAGATGCCGTTCATTCTCATATCGGGTATGCGCCCAGGCTCGAAAAAAATCATCTTCGAGTCTTCTCCACCGATGTCGACAAGTGTGTGGATATCAGGATGGAAACGTTTCACATACTCTCCGGCAGCTATCACCTCCTGCTCAAATCCTATGCCCATCCTTTCAGCATACCCCATGCCTACGCTGCCGGTCATACGTACCCTCACGCCGAGGTTCCCAACTTCTGCTCGCAATTCCTCCAATGCTCTCACCGCTGTTTTTTCGGGCGAGGCATTGTGTCGCCGGTATATGCCGTAAACGAGTTTGTCCGACTGGTCCAACAAACAGATTTTTAGCGTTGTGGAACCAATGTCTATTCCTAATTTGCATCTCTCTTTATCCATCATAATTCATCTTTGTTCGAAATGCAAAAGTACTTTTGTTTTTCCTAATAAAATAACAAAATACGATGTAAAAATGTCCATTTCCTATCTTTTTTGACAAAACAAAAAGCACTGTCTTCCGTTTTATAATATAGGTATGAACATTCGCGAACTGGACAGCAAGAATATCCTGAACCACTTGGCGCGCCGCGGCTATCGCCATGTTGGCGACTATGGCTTGCTGATCAACGCGTCGCCCGCGCAAGCCGGCGAATTCTTCCAGCAGGCCGTACCCTATCGTCTCACCGAAGGACGCATCAACATTCTGCACCAGGGCGCAGTGGAGATAGAAATCGACATGCGCACCTACTCGCTTAACGCTGGCGATCTGGCCGTGATGCTGCCCGACACGCTGGTGCAGATCAACCATATCAGTGACGACGCTCGGGTTAGTGCGTTCATCTTCCGCAAAATGCCTCGGTTGAAGGAGCCGCCCGAAGCTTTTGTCGTCAGCGGCGACACAGTGGCTTTTGCACGTGCCTGCCAATACCTCAACATGGTCACCGACCAGTTCAACCGCAATAGGGTTTTTGCCGACATCATTTCGCATCTGTGCGATGCGCTGATTCTTGATATGTTCAGTTTGCGTCCCGAAGCGCAACTCACACGCGGCGACCAGTTTATGCACCGATTTCTGCTGCTGTTGAGCAGGGAGGGGCGTGTCAAACACCCCATCGACTTCTATACCGACCGTCTCTGCGTCTCGCCCAACCACATGAGCGTCCTCGTCAAACGCGAGAGTGGGCTGACTGTCCTGCAGTGGATTGACCGCGCCCTGGTGCGCGAAGCCAAAGTGCTGCTGCACCACTCCGCTATGCCCGTAGCAGCCGTGGCCGAGACGCTGGGTTTCGCAACCCCGTCGTTTTTCATCCGCTTTTTCCGTCGGCAGACCGGACTGACACCCTTGCACTACCGCAAGCAGGATACCTCGGCTTAGCTCCATCGATTTCGGCCACGCACAGCCCGCCAACCCTGTGCCACAGCATATGATTAAATACCGATTACGCATACTATCTAATTATCCGTAATCTCCACTGGCTTGCCGTCTATGCAGAAGAAATCTTCCCCGCCGTCCATCGACAACACGATATGCTTGCGAATCTCCTCGCATAGGCCCGCAGTTATCTTGCGGCGGTCATTGTACTGGCGTCGTGAAATGATATTTGGCTGCTTGTTCATGCTGCTCTTAAGCATTTCAAACAGGCGATTCTCGCTGTCGATGCTTTCTGTCTCCGCAGTCAGAGACATGGCTATGACTTCAAGGTCGGAGAACTTTGGGGCTACTCCGCGCCGCGGCACATTCCCATTCTCATTGACCAAATCATTTGAAAAAGACTTGCACACGTTAAGAATTATCCCGAATTTTGCGAAAAAGTTGTGCATGGCAGATTTATGTGATTGCCCTTTTGTTTCAACCACAAACATTGAAGAACATGTGATTGATTGCACAGTTGCAAAACCTAAAAAACAGAATGTTCTAACCGAACCCATCGTATCAAGCAATGAATAAGAGTATTTCATCTACGGCATACAAGGAATTGCTTTACAATACGAACACGTTAGCCCTGTCTGCCAAAAACAAAGGCGAAACTGTGCCATTCGAAATGGCACAAATTCCGAAAGTAATATTTTGTACTGGTTGGACTAACCATCAGATTATCTTGAGCCGATGCCGGACAAATGAAGAAAAGCTATTTTACATATTATATGCATGTAGGGAGAAACTTCAAAACAAGGAACTCGAACGCGCTATAAAGACAGATACAATGAGTGCCATTCTGGGTGGCAAAAACAGTATGTCAAATGTATTGAGTGCGGTCTATCCACAAGCGCCTCTATTGTTTAAAGACCGCGTCAATTTGGATCTGTTGGGACTCACCTTAAATTATAAAGAGTCCAAATTACGCAATTCCATAGTAACTCACATGAAAGACTTTATCCTCGAAATGGGAAAAGACTTTCTGTTTGTTGATGAAGAACACAGATTTACCATCGGAGGAAAGACATTTAAGATTGACCTGTTGTTTTATCATCGGTTATTGCAATGTATGGTGGCAATCGAACTAAAGACCACGGAATTTCATCCAAAAGACTTAGGGCAACTGGAGTTCTATCTTGAAACTCTGGACCAAGAAGAACGCCGTTCCAACGAAAACCCAAGCATCGGTATATTGCTTTGCAAAGAAGCCAATATGGATGTTGTTCGCGTTGCCCTCAACCGCAGTATGTCACCGACTATGGTCGCGCAATATAAGGAACAACTACAGGTGGGCGGTGTTATCCAACGCAGCCTTGTGGAATTCTGCAAATTCATCAATGAAATAAATGAAAAATAGACTCCCCCTTACACCATAAACCCTCATACAAGTGAAAATAGACTTTCAATATTCGACTGATTTTCTGGCGATGAACGCGCCGGAACTGGGGCACACCTGTATGCATCTGCTCTGCACGGCAGGGGAGGGGAGCTTCGTGTTCAACGAACGGTGCTACCGCATCGTGCGGAACGACCTGGTGGTGATGCCCAACCCCACGCGGGCCAAGAACCTGGCGGCGGCGCCGGGGATGGAGGTGGAATGGTTCGCCGCCGACAACAAGTTTCTGCAGAGTCAGTTGCCGTCGAACAACTACAGCATCGGGGGCTCGGTGTCGCTCAACCAGAACCCCGTCATAAAACTCACCGACCGGCAAGCGGCATATTTGCTCGACGACTTCCACCGCCTGCGCGACCGTATGGACGACCGCGACCTGCTCTTCTACCGCGAACTGATGGGCAGCCTCTGCCTGACTATGATGTACGACATATTCGAGCCACATGCCAAGCGCGAGCCCACCGAGACCCACAGCGACCGCACGGCCTACATCGTCAAGCAGTTTCTCGCCTTGCTCGACACCGGCATCAGCCGCACCGAGCGCGAAGTGCGCTACTATGCCGAGCGGCTGAACGTGTCGCCCAAATACTTGTCGGCCACCGTCAAACGCGTCACGGGCCACAGCGTGAGCAGCTTCATCGACCGCGCCACGGTGACAATCCTGAAGAAAAAACTCGATGACGAGCGTCTGTCGCTCACCCAGATTGCCGACCAGATGAACTTCAACACCCTGAGCTACTTCAGCCGCTACTGCCGCAAGCTTCTCGGCCAGTCGCCCAGCGACTACCGCCGCAGTCTGCAGCCTCGCTACAAGTAGGTGTGCCCCACTGCCCGCCACACGGCAACTCCATCAAGCGGGTGGCAACGCATGGTGTCGGCGTGTCAGGTAGGCCTGGAGCAGAAAGAGCACCGCGAGCCCCATCGCCACCAGATAGGGTGCATTGGTGGTGCCGATTGCGCTGGCGAGCGGCGACACGATGAGGGGCGAGACAAACTGCCCGAGATAGAGGGCGGCGGAGAGCATTGGCATAACAGTGACGGCTGCATCGCGTCCACCCTTGATGCTGGCGATGGTGTTGACATAGGGCACACCTGCTCCGTTGGCAATCCCGATGAGGATTGAACCCGCAACCATCCCTGCAACGCACGGCACAAACGCCAACACCGTGTAGCCCGCAAGGAAGAAGAGCGGTGCCGCATACTTTATCCAACGGCGCAGGTGGTGCATCAGCCAGCCGAACAGCAATCCCACGGCGAAAGCCACCAAATCGAGCCCGACCATGATGAGGGTGGTAGGCAACGTGCCTACGCCCGCACTGCGGCTTGTGAGGGCGAAGTTGGTGGGATAAACAAAAAACAGCATCATGATAAACAGCATTGCTGTAACCGATGGATGGAAACGCACAAGAGTGTGCAGGTCTAATCGACTGTTTTTCGATGCGAGGCGTTCGTTAGGCAGCAAAAGAGCCACAAGCACCATGGCGAACAGGCCGGCCAGATAGACGAGAAAGGCATAGCGCCATTCCACCGAGGCAAGCACACCCGCCAGCAGCGTGGCCACCACGCCACCCATCTGGTTCATTGCCGCCGAGAGTCCCATCAGTCGGCTTTGGTCTTCGGGTGGAAAGTAGAACGACAGCAGGCCGGTCGAAAGCGGCATAATCATTCCAACACTCACGCCCAGCAGTGCCCTGAGCGTCAGCAACAATCCGATGCTGTTTGCGAAGTAAGCCCCTGCGCCGGCAACCACATAGAGCGCAAGCCCTGTCAGGGCCAGTGTGCGCGTCTGCATCAGCCGACAAAGAGGGCGAAACAAAAATGTGGTGGCAATGATGAACAACGCCGGAAGACTCACGATGAGTTGCACCACCAAAGGGCTGCTCGTAGAGAAATAGT
The DNA here is from genome assembly GCA_905235855.1 of uncultured Bacteroidales bacterium. Classification (GTDB taxonomy): domain Bacteria; phylum Bacteroidota; class Bacteroidia; order Bacteroidales; family P3; genus Colimorpha. The sequence goes on along the minus strand of CAJONE010000074.1, from coordinate 1,002 downwards.
CTTGTATGGCACCCAACGCCGGCGCCATGGCCGCACCTGCCATCACGGTGAGCAGGCTGATAGATAGAATGGCAGAAGTCAATCCCCGCATGTTTTTTAAGTGTTTTTTTTATGAAAATCATGTGGAGTTGTCTGCTCTACCAAGCAGAGACACAGGTGTTTAGAATGAACTACATAACCCGCGTTTCGGATGCAAATATACAAAAATCAACTCGTTTTCGCAAAGGGTCGGTTAATTTTAGCCCTTTAAGCCCTTGAACTCGAAACCCGCGCGTTCGACGGCCTTGCGCACTTCGTCGGCTGTGGCCGTTCCGCTTATACTTACGGTTTTCGCGCCAAGGTTGACTTCGGCTGAACTTACGCCTTTGATTTCGCCCACCGCTTTCTCGACGGCGGCCTTGCAATGGTTGCAGTGCATACCCTCGACGGTGTAGACCGCTGTGCCTTCGACGGGTTTTTGTTTCTTGAATTTGTCAATTAATTTCATACTCAATGCAATTAGGATAAACAAAACCAATAGTGCTGAACAGAGCGTCTGAAACCAGTTCAGCGACGCGCTTCCGGCTGCACAGCAGGCCTCGTGCCTCTCGCTCATGGCTGGCGTGATGTCGGCTCCGATGCCCGTGGCGTTGACTATCAGGCCGAAGATAACTGAAAACACTGTGATTGTGAGCAGGTAAATCCATGTGAAGCGGCTGCCCATCGACTTGCGCACCACAAGGATTGAGGCTATGTTTACCGCCGGCCCGGCCATAAGCATCACCAGCGCGGCTCCGGGCGAGAGGCCTTTCATCATCAGTGCCGCCGCCACGGGTATGCTGCCCGTCGAGCAGATGTACATCGGCACGGCCACTGCGAGTATCACCACCATCTGGAGCAGCGGACGGTTGCCGAAGGTGAGGAAAAACTCGTCGGGCACGGCCACCTGTATCAATGCCGCCACCACCAGTCCGACTAAGAGCCTCGGCCCGATGTCCTGAATCATGTCGAAAAAGGCATAGC
>CAJONE010000073.1 GCA_905235855.1 uncultured Bacteroidales bacterium | reverse complement strand
ACTTAAATGGCAAATCGTTGTAGGTGGTGCCATCGAGGGTAACATCCTTAATCATCTCTCCACCACCCTGATATGGCGGCATCTCGTCGAGCCAGCGGCGGGTGCCGTACATCACGCCCACCCCCATAGGCGCATACATCTTGTGGCCTGAAAAACAGTAGAAATCGCAGTCGAGAGCCTGCACGTCGACAGGGAGATGAGCCACCGCCTGCGCACCGTCGACCAATACCGGCACCCCGTGTTCGTGGGCGACCCTTATGATTTCGGCAACTGGATTGACCGTGCCAAGCGTGTTCGACACGTGGTTCACGGCCACTATGCGTGTGCGAGTGTCGATAAGTCTTTCGAATGCTGCAAGGTCGAGCACCCCCTCGTCGCTGAAAGGTATATAGCGTACAGAAGCCCCGTGCCTTTCGCAAGCCATCTGCCAAGGAACCATGTCGGAGTGGTGTTCCATGGCCGAAACTATCACGTTGTCGCCCGCTTCGATGAACCGCTTAGAAAAAGAGGATGCCACGAGATTGATCGACTCGGTGGTGCCACGCGTGAAAACAACTTCTGCAGTTTCGGCGGCATTGACAAAGGTGCAGACCTTGCGGCGCACCTCCTCGAACCGCTCGGTGGCAGCTGTGGCGAGATAGTGGGTTCCGCGATGGATATTGCTGTTGAGCGAAGTGTAGTAACCTACAAGGGTGTCGATTACCGACTGAGGCTTCTGGGTGGTGGCAGCGTTGTCGAAATATATGAGCTGATGACCGTAAACACTGCTTTTCAGTATCGGAAACTGTGACTGTTGTACTGGATGCATTTGAAAATTGCGTTCTCCTGAATTTGATTGGATACAATGCCTTTTCGGGGCACAATCTTACATTTTAACGTTTCACAGGACACTGTGCCTGTGCTTTCATTTGTCTTGCTCTTTCGGAGCATGTTGTTTTTTGATGTAGCAAAAAACGAATTGCAAAGATAATCACTTTTTCCGACAAACGACAGCCTAATTTCAAGTTAGAGCCCTAATTTCAAGTTGGAAGTGCAACACAAGGTAAAAGATGCGTTCAACATTCAAATTTTATTAGTATCTTTGCGACTATCGTTAATCAATGTTTAACACCTAAAAATCTAAAAAACATGAATATAGATTGGCAGAACCTTCCGTTTGGTTATGTGAAAACGGACTACAATGTGCGCTGCTGGTACCGCAACGGCGCGTGGGGTGAAGTGGAAGTCTCCTCATCTGAACACATCGAGATGCACATGGCCGCTTCGAGCCTGCACTACGGACAAGAGGCCTTCGAAGGTTTGAAGGCCTACCGCTGCAAAGACGGCAAGATCCGTATCTTCCGCCCCGAAGCCAACGCCGAGCGTCTGCAGAGTACCTGTCGCGGCATCATGATGCCCGAACTCTCGACCGAGAAATTCGTCGAGATGTGCAAGCGTGTTGTGAAACTCAACGAGCGTTTCATACCGCCCTACGGCACCGGTGCCAGCCTCTACCTGCGTCCGCTGCTTATCGGCACCGGCATCACCGTGGGTGTGAAACCCGCCGACGAGTACCTCTTCATGATCTTCGTCACCCCTGTGGGACCTTACTTCAAGGGCGGCTTCAAGGCCAACCCCTATGTTATCACCCGCAAATACGACCGCTCCGCTCCGCTCGGAACGGGTGTCTATAAGGTGGGCGGCAACTACGCCGCTTCGCTCCGCGCTCACGTCGAGGCCTGCCACGGCGGCGAATATGCCTGCGAGTTCTACCTCGACGCCAAGGAGAAAAAATATGTCGACGAGGCCGGCGCCGCCAACTTCTTCGGCATCAAGGACGGCGTCTATGTCACCCCGAAGTCCACTTCCATCCTGCCCTCCATCACCAACAAGAGCCTTATGCAACTGGCCGAGGACATGGGCATGAAGGTTGAGCGTCGCCCCATCGACGTCGAGGAGCTTGCCACCTTCCAGGAAGCCGGCGCCTGCGGCACCGCCGCCGTCATCAGCCCCATCGAGCGTCTCGACGACCCAGAGACCGGCAAGTCGTACAACTTCGGCAAGGAACCCGGCCCCATCAGCACCAAGCTCTACCACGCCCTGCGCGCCATACAGCTTGGCGAGGCCGAGGACAAGCACGGCTGGAACACCGTGATGGACTAATTCGCGCCACACTCCGACATCGAACACGCCCCTGTGCCGCAGGCACGGGGGCGTTTCTGTTTCGCCGTTTTAATAAAACCCTGCAAATGCATGGCAAACGGCGGACGCGGCAAAAAATATTTCAGCAAGTCGTGATATTGTTGTAACTTTGCACGTTAGAAACTGTTTTTACTCACAGCTGCAATTCAATACCACCTCCGCTATGGCAAACACCAACCTTGCAAACGCCAAGAGTGCTAAGAACGACGAGTTCTACACGCAATATCCCGATATACAGAAAGAGATAAACGCCTATCTTGACTTCGATCCGAATGTGTTTCGCGGCAAGACGGTGCTCATGCCCTGCGACGACCCGGAGTGGAGCAACTTCACCAAGTTCTTCGCCCAGAACTTCGAACTGTTGGGACTGAAAAAACTTGTCAGCACAAGCTATGCCTCAGGAAGCAAGAAATACAAGATGCCCTATCAGCCAACAATCTTAGAGACTTCGCAGCCGCACTTCGACGCGGACAAAAGCAAGACGCATGGAAAGATATTCGTACTTGAACGTGATGTGACGGGCGACAACCGTATCAACATCGAAGATTTGCAATGGCAATATCTGGACGGTGACGGTGATTTCCGCAGCAGGGAGATACGCCAGCTGCGCGACGAGGCAGATATTATTGTGACTAACCCCCCCTTCTCGCTGTTCCGTGAGTTTGTGGCGTGGATTATGGAGGCGGGAAAGCGGTTTGTTATTATCGGCAGCATGAATGCCGTTACCTACAAAGAAATCTTTCCGCTTATCAAAGAGAACAAGATATGGTTAGGTGCAACAGGCTTTGTAACGGACATGGTTTTTGGTGTTCCAGAAGGCACTATCGTGAAGGATAGCGATAAGGCAAAGGCAGAAAGATTGGGTTATGTCGGAAATTACACGCGGTTGGGTAACTCATGTTGGTACACCAACATTGACCACGGACGTCGCCATCAGCCTTTGCGCTTAATGACGATGGCAGAGAATTTCAAACATAGCAAACACAAGGAAATACGGGGAGTGGGCTACAGACGGTACGACAACTATGATGCTTTGGAAGTGCCTTTCACGGATGCCATACCAAGTGATTATGTGGAGTGTTTGGGGGTTCCCGTTTCGTTTTTGGACAAATATTCACCCGACCAATTCGAGATTGTTGGCGCAACCGAAAGTGAAGGAAAAGGATTTTCCAACGGTTTGTGGCATCCCGAAAGCGGGGTGGCGCAAGCCTTGGTGGAAGGATTAAGGGTATATAAACGTATATTTATAAGAATTGCAACTGGGGGGGGTAATCTACTGAATATTAGAGAGTTGAAGAATTTTGTAATGAATACATTCGGATATACGGATGAAGAGATTACGGTAGAAAGTGGAATAATGGGAGTACCTATTTCTTTTTTGGATAAATATTGCCCAGAACAGTTTGAAATTATTGGTATGGCAAAGCGTGGTGCAGGCGATCCGAGATTAAAATCAAAAGTTTATACCAAGGACGATTATGCTAACTACAGTGATTTAAATGCTACGCCGACTTTATGGGGTGAAGACGGCAAACTTTACAATACCTATCCAAGAATCTTGATCCGCAAAAAGCAATCGTAAGATGAATGACATAGTATCACAACAAGGTTTTGAGACTCTCTACGGAAGTGTAAGGGAGATACTGGCAGGCGCACGGCGCCGGGCCTATACAGCCGTGAATTTTGCGATGGTGGAGAGTTATTGGCTCATTGGCCAGCAGATTGTTGAGCATGAACAGCACGGAGCCGAAAGAGCCGACTATGGGAAAGGGCTCTTGAGGGAATTGGCAGCACGGCTGACCAAGGATTTCGGTAAGGGGTTCGATGAAAGTAATCTGCGATATATGCGACTGTTTTACAGGTGTTTCCCAAATTGTGACACACTGCGTCACGAATTGACTTGGTCGCATTATCGCCGTCTGCTCAGTGTAGAAAACGAGCTGGCACGCCATTGGTACATGAACGAGTCGGCAGATGGCGTTTGGAGTACCCGGCAATTGGACAGGCAGATTTCAACCCTCTATTACGAGCGCTTGTTGGCAAGCAGGGAAAAAGCCACCGTCATTGCCGAAGCAAAGGAGAAAATGAGTCAGATAGCGCCTGAGCAGTTTATCCACGACCCGTTAGTTCTGGAATTCCTTGACTTGAAGGATTATCCAGCCCTGCACGAAAGCGACTTGGAGCAGGCACTGATAGACCACCTGCAACAATTCCTCTTGGAATTGGGGCGCGGATTCTGCTTTGTGTCACGTCAGAAGCGTATGCGCTATGATGATGAAGACTTCTACGTGGATTTGGTGTTCTACCACAGCATACTGAAGTGCCATGTACTGATTGACCTGAAATTAGGCAAGCTCACCCATGAGGATGTCGGGCAGATGGATAGCTATATACGTATGTTTGACGCACTTTACAGGAATGATGATGACAACCCCACACTGGGCATTATCCTTTGTTCACAGAATAGCGAAGCCATTGTGAAGTATTCTGTATTGAATGAGGGCAAGCAGATATTTGCATCTCGCTATAAACTGTATTTACCCACGGAAGAGGAATTTAAAAACATGCTGGAAACTATTTAGGCTATGAGGACAGAACTGAAAATATATACCGTTGAAGAGATTTGCGACGGCTTCGAGTATAACGAACTGGAAGGAAAAGGACTTTACGGCTTGGCTGGCCATTTGACCATCCAGCCCGAATATCAGCGCAACTACATCTATGCCGACGGCAAGCGCGACGTTGCAGTCATTGAGTCAGTACTGAAAGGCTATCCGCTTGGGCTGATATACTTCAATCGCAACAAAGACTATCAGTCTCCCCAAACCGAATTGGAAGTGCTCGACGGCCAACAGCGCATCACTTCGCTTGGCCGTTTCATTAAGAACAAGTTTGCCGTAAAAATCAACGACTTGGAGCAGATTTTTGACGGTTTGAACGAAGGCCTGCAACAGAAGATTCTGCAAACCAAGTTACTGGTCTATATTTGCGAAGGCGAGGGCGAACATGCCGAGGAAGAAATCAAAGAATGGTTTAAGACAATCAACATTGCCGGCATTCCGCTCAATCATCAAGAGGAATTGAATGCCGTGTTCAGCGGGCCGTTCGTCACGCTTTGCAAAGCGGAGTTCAGCAACTCGCAAAACGCCAATATCCAGCGCTGGGAAAGCTATGTCAAAGGGCCGGCCAACCGCCAACAGTTTTTGGCCACTGCCCTGGAATGGGTAAGCAAGGGCAATGTGGACGGCTATATGACCGCGCATCGCCGCGACGAAAACATCGACGAGATCAAGACCTACTTCAACACCGTGATTGATTGGGTGGACAGCAAGTTTGACGATGTTTACGGCGAAATGCAGGGCTTGAACTGGGGCGAACTCTACGAGCGATTCCACTCGCTGCCGTTGAACCATACGGTGCTGTCGCAGAAAGTGCGCGAGTTGATGCACGACGATTTCGTAGGCAACCGCCGTGGCGTGTTCGAATATGTGCTTGGCGGCTGTCGAGACACAAGGCTCTTGAACGTGCGTCTGTTCGACAAGCCAACTATGCGCAAGGTGTATCAGCAACAGACCGACAAGGCAAAGGCCGAGGGCGTGAGCAACTGCCCCTATTGCGCCATCGGTCACGACCAGAATGCCCGCCGCATCTGGAAACTGGAAGAAATGGATGCCGACCATGTGGCTGCATGGAGCAAGGGTGGCAGCACAGATATAGAAAACTGCCAGATGTTGTGCAAGACACATAACAGGGCGAAAGGGAATAGATAAAAACTATAAAACATTTACGACTATGGAAAAAAAGAAAGAACTGACTGATGAGTTGAAAGATTATTTATTAGACCCATCAAAAGACTATCGACAGACATTAACAATGTGGCGCGTGGATAAGCACGGGAACCTGATATGGGTGAAGGATAAATACGGAGCTAACAGATCAGACTACATCATCGAAAAGAGTCGACTGATGGAAGATGATTGGCTGACCCAAATGCACGGTAAGATGGAAGTCGATGAGTTTGGTGAGTTTGCATGTGCTTACTTCAAGGCATGTGAAATGGCTGGTATCAAAGAACTGAAGGTAACTTTGCGTGGAGAGTTCAACCAATCTTTCAAATTCGCAGATGAAGAGTGAGAACTAACATCTAAAGATATGGCAAAAGAACATGTAGGCAGGACAAAGGCAACAGCTACGAAGACGCTGTATGCCGTGATGGAAGAAATAAGCCGACGGGGTGGCAGCATGCCCGCTAAGGAGTTGTATCCCTTTGTGGAAGCGAACGTAAAGCTTACGGAATGGGAATTGGAACCGGCAGGAAAGAATAAGTATATAAGATGGACGAACAGCTTCCAGTTCTATTCCATCAACTACGCCAAGGCTGGGCTTATTGTCAAGCAGAAAGGTATGTGGTACCTGACACCCGAAGGCGAAAATGCGCTCAAACTTTCACCAGAAGAAGTAATGGAAAAGGGCGAAGTGGCTTACCGCGAATGGAGAAAACTAAACCCCAGAGAGGACAAACGCAACGAAGAGCCTACGGACGAGAATGCTGAAAGAGACAGAGCCGAAGAATTGAACTTGCTGGAGTCGGATGCCCGCGAAGGTATCAGACAATACATCATTGCCAAAAGTCCGTATGAATTTCAAGATATGGTAGCCGCACTTCTCAGGGCTATGGGCTATCATACGCCTTTCATTGCTCCAAAGGGAAAGGATGGCGGTATAGACATCATAGCCTACTTAGACCCGTTGGGCGCTCAAACACCAAGGATCAAGGTACAGGTGAAGCATAAGCCCGACACAGCTATTGGTGCTGCAGAAATCCGCGCCTTGCTGGGTGTGCTACGTGCTGGCGACATTGCGTTGTTCGTAACCAGCGGCACTTTCTCGCCAGATGCCCGCAGCACCAGCACAAGTTCGCGAGAGTTTATCCG
>CAJONE010000072.1 GCA_905235855.1 uncultured Bacteroidales bacterium | reverse complement strand
GGGATCTTTGAGGCCCGCGCGGTTGCGGCGTATGGCCTTGCTTATCTGCTTTATGGCCTCGTCCTGGCCTATCACTTTGCCTTGCAGCTCGCTCTCCATCTGCAGCAGGCGTGCGCCCTCGTTTTCGGCTATGTCGTTGGCGGTCACGCGCGGACGGTTTTTCTTCTGCTCGTCGAGCCATTGCGCCTCGACGAGCTGCTTTTGTTCGGTCAACTCGCGTATCTTGTCGCGGTAGGCGGCCATGTCAAGGAATTTTTTCTGCTCTTTCAGCCGCAACTTGGCTTCGGTGGCCTCGTTGATGCGCTCCTCCAGCTCGGCGAGTTCGGCGGGCACCTCGATGTTGGCTATGCGTATGCGTGCCCCGGCCTCGTCCATCACGTCTATCGCTTTGTCGGGCAACAGGCGGTCGGTCACATAGCGGTCCGACAGCGCCACGCACGATTTCAGTGCCTCTTCGGTATACTCGACTATGTGGTGGTCTTCGTATTTGGGCGCAATGTTCTTCAGTATCTGAAGGGTTTCGTCGGGCGTGGCTGGTTCGACCAGCACTTTCTGGAACCGGCGTTCCAGCGCCCCGTCTTTCTCTATATATTGGCGGTATTCGTCGAGGGTGGTGGCTCCGATGCACTGCAGTTCGCCGCGAGCCATGGCGGGCTTGAACATGTTCGACGCGTCGAGCGAGCCGCTTGCACTGCCGGCTCCCACTATGGTGTGTATCTCGTCGATGAAGATGATTATGTCGCGGTTGTTCTCCAGTTCGTTCAATATTGCTTTCATGCGTTCCTCAAACTGGCCGCGGTATTTTGTGCCGGCCACAAGCGACCCCAAGTCAAGTGTGAATATCCGCTTGTTATACAGTGTCATAGGTACCTTGCCTTCGACTATCCGTTGAGCCAGGCCCTCGGCTATCGACGACTTGCCCACTCCAGGTTCGCCTATCAGTATGGGGTTGTTTTTCTTGCGGCGCGAGAGTATCTGGGCGATGCGCTCTATCTCGCGTTCGCGTCCCACTATGGGGTCCAGTTTACCCTGTCGGGCCATCTCGGTCAGGTCGCGCCCGAAGTTTTCGAGCGCAGGTGTCTTCGAGTCGGCTGCCGGGCGGCGTCGCTCTGGCTCCTTGTCGGGGTCGGGGAACGGGTTGTCGTTGTTGTCCTCGCTGGTCTGGCTGCTGAAGTCGAATCCTGTGTCGTCTGTTGCGTCGTCCTCCGTCTGGTTGCTCTCTATCAGTTTGTAGAATGTTTCGTAGGTGACGTTATATTTCTGCAGCAGCTGCGACACCAAGTTGCTCTCCTCTTTCAGTATGGCCAGTATCAGGTGTTCGGTCTTTATCTCTTTAGATTTCAGCTTTGTCGATTCGAGGTAGCTGAGCCGCAGCACTTTCTCGGCTTGCCGCAGCATTGGCACTTGGCTGTCGTCGCTATAGCGCACGTCGCTGTCGGGCTGCCCTATCTTGTTCTCTATCTCTTTTTTGAGGGCTGCTATGTCCACGTCGAGGGTGGCGAGATACATCACTGCTGAGCACTCTTTCTCCCTCAATATTCCGAGAAAAAGGTGTTCTACGCCGATTGAACTGTTTTTCAGACGGATGGCTTCGTCGCGGCTGTTCGACACCGCATTCTTTACGTTCTGGCTGAGCCTGGCTTCCATGGTTGTGTGGTGTTTTGTGTGTTGGGAAAACGGTCTGCCGAACGGTTCGTCGGGACAGTTTTTCAGCGTGCAAAATTACACCCTTTAGCCGTTACAATCTGTGATTTGCAATGCCTATTTTCAACATGCTGCTGTTAATCGCACTGCGGCTTCCGTCTGTATGAAACAAGGCAGCCGCATCCACGAAAGGATGCGACTGCCTTGTGATTTTTTTTTCAGTGTGCCGTTACTGCAGCAGCGACATAATAGACGACACTGTCGAGGCCGCCGTCGAGATGTTGCTCCGTGTGGTGGAGCTCAGCCCTGCACTGCTCTCGATCTTGTTGACAATCGAGCTCGCGTTGTTGTTCGTCACCACTCCGGCTCCGCCAAGCACCATACCGCTGATGAACGACTTGCGGTAGTCTTTGTTGCCTTTGTTGTTTTTCAGCTGTGTGTAGGCCGTCACAAGAGCCAGGGTGTTGGTGATGTTCGACGCGTTGGTCATGTCCACTTTCTTGGTGGCCTTGTAGTTGCTGTAGAGTCCGGCTATGGCCTGACCGCATGCGTTGCCGTTGGCCGAGGCCGCCGTGTTGCTCGAAAGAAGGCTTGAACTGCTGCCGCACGAGACGAACGCCATGGCGGCAAAGCACATCATGATAAATCCTAATTTTTTCATTGTATTGTTGTTTTTGATTGTTAGTTGCAGCTTGTGTGGCAAGTTGGCCACGCAGAGGGTTTGTTTTTTCGGGCGCAAAATTACTATATTTTTTGGGAAAAAATAAAAAAATTGTAACTTTGCACTCTCCAATTGCTGAAATTGATTTAACATTAATAAACAACTTTTATGAACAACACAATTTTCTCATTCCCGAAACCCGAGAACGAACCCGTCCTCGGCTACAAACCCGGCAGCCCTGAGCGCAAGGAAATTCGCAAGGCTCTCGAAGACCTCTACAAGAAAACCACCACCATCTGCCCCATCATAGGCGGCAAAGAGGTGAAAACCAAAGATATGGGCGAAATTGTAATGCCCACCGACAACAAGCACGTGCTGGCCAAATACTACAAAGTGACCGACAAGGAGGTGAAAGCCGCCATCGCGGCAGCTATGAAGGCTCACGAGGAGTGGGCAGCCATGCCGTGGATCGACCGCGCCAGCATCATGCAGAAAATCGCCACTCTCATTAGCGGCAAATACCGTTGGCTCATCAACGCCGCCACCATGCTCGGACAGGGCAAGACCACCATGCAGGCCGAAATCGACTCGGCTTGCGAGCTCGTCGACTTCCTGCGCTACAACGCCTACTACGCTTCGCAGATTTACAGCGACCAGCCCTGCAGCGACAAGGGTACGCTCAACTACGTGACCTACCGTCCGCTCGAAGGCTTCGTCTTCGCCATCACCCCGTTCAACTTCACCTCCATCGCCTCTAACCTCTGCCTCAGCCCCGTGCTGATGGGTAACGTCTGCATCTGGAAGCCCTCGACCACAGCCATGCTGTCTAACTACCTCTTGATGAAAATCTACAAAGAGGCTGGACTGCCCGACGGCGTTGTAAACTTCCTCCCAGGCAGCGGCTCGCTCATTGGCAAGGTGGCCTTCGCCGACGAAAACCTCGCCGGAGTACACTTCACCGGCTCCACCGGCACCTTCAACAGCTTCTGGAAATCCATCGGCGACAATATAGCCAAATACCGCACCTATCCCAAGATTGTTGGCGAGACCGGCGGCAAGGACTTCATCTTCGTCCACAAAAGTGCCGACCCCGAACAGGTGGCCACAGCCATCGTCCGCGGCGCTTTCGAGTATCAGGGACAGAAGTGCTCTGCAGCCAGCCGTGCCTACGTGCCCAAGAGCCTTTGGCCCAAGGTCGAGAAGTTGGTCGGCAAGATGATTGACGAGATAAAGGTGGGCGATGTGCGCGATTTCTCCGCCTTTGTCAACGCAGTCATCGACGAGGCCTCGTTCGACAACTGCATGCGCTATATCGACCACGCCAAGAAGAGCAAGGACGCCGAAATCGTCTTCGGTGGCAAGGGCGACAAGAAGAAAGGCTGGTTCATACAGCCCACCGTCATCCTCGCTAAGACTCCGAAATACAAGTCGATGTGCGAAGAAATATTCGGACCCATCATCACAGTTTATGTCTATGAGGACGCCAAGTACGAAGAGACTCTGCACCTCTGCGACGAGACCTCGCCCTACGCACTCACCGGCGCCATCTTCGCCAGCGACCGCAAGGCGCTGCGCAAAGGAGCCGAGATACTGAAATATGCGGCCGGCAACATCTACTACAACGACAAGCCCACCGGAGCCGTGGTAGGCCAGCAGCCCTTCGGCGGCGCCCGCGCCAGCGGCACCAACGACAAGGCTGGCTCGTACCTCAACCTCATCCGCTGGACCTCGCCGCAGGCCATCAAGGAGACTTTCGACCCCGCCCGCAACTACGCCTATCCCTTCATAAGCGACAAGGACTGAGACGCGCAACAACCAGTCAAAAAGAGCGACCCCAAAACGGTCGCTCTTTTTTTTTGCGCCTATCGATAGTGTTTTATCCGCTGACATTGAATTCTGTTATGCAAACCCCTGAAATATGTTGTTTTGATGAATATAAAGATGAATATAAATATGTAGTGTCCGTCAACAATTGCCCTGAAAGGGCAAAAACAGATATAGCTGTTATGCAAACATTTGAAATATGTTTCTTTTATGAAAAATATGTTTCTTTTATGAATATAAATATGTAGTAACCGTCAACAATTGCCCTGTAAGGGCAAAAAAACAGATATAGCTGTAGGCATCGCCTACAGAAAACCGGCAAAACAATGATACGCCCTGTAAGGGCAAAACACAAAACAAATGATTTTGAGACTTATCTATAACATGTGGTTCAAATATGCAACAATTTGACTGCCATTGACTCCCCCTCTTATACAAGAGTGGGAGAGTGGATGTTAATGTAATTTTAGATGTGGTAAAAAAACGCGGAAAGAGTCGGCCTGCAACCTTTTTTTCATTGTCCGTGTCGGCTGACGCATGTTTGCGGTGGTGGTGGCGGATAGTTTTTCTTTTTTTCGTACCTTTGCAATCCGTTTGTATAATAAAAGTATTCAAAGTTAACAACCATGAACTACGATCTTATAGTGATAGGCAGCGGGCCGGGAGGCTATGTGGCTGCCGTCAAGGGTGCACAGATGGGGCTGAAAACCGCCGTCGTGGAACGCGAGAACCTCGGGGGCATCTGCCTCAACTGGGGCTGCATACCCACCAAGGCACTGCTCAAGAGCGCACAGGTGTTCAACTATATCAACCACGCTGCCGCTTACGGGTGCGTGTCCGCGCAGGGCAATATAGAAGCCGACCTGCAGGCCATGGTCGAGCGGAGTAGGGGAGTGGCCGCCACTATGAGCAAGGGCGTACAGTTTCTGCTCAACAAGAACGGGGTGGAGGTAATCAACGGCTCGGCCCGTGTGATGCCCGGAAAAAAAGTGGCCGTGAAGGCTGCCGACGGCTCCGAGACCATCTACGAGGCCGACCATATCATCATAGCCACCGGCGCCCGCAGCAAGGTGATGCCCGCAATGCCGCAGGACGGCAAGCACATCATCGGCTACCGCGAGGCCATGACCTTGCCGCAGAAACCCAAGTCGATGCTGGTGTGCGGAAGTGGTGCCATCGGAAGCGAGTTCGCCTTCTTCTACCAGTCGATAGGCGTGCAGGTGACGCTGGTCGAGTTCATGCCTCAAATTCTGCCCAACGAGGACGAGGACACGGCGGCGCAGATAAGCCGTTCGTTCCGCAAGATGGGTATGAAGGTGATGGTGTCGTCGAGTGTAGACAATGTCGATATCGAGGGCGACGTGTGCCATGTGACGGTGAAAGACCAGAAGAAAGGCACCGAGACGGTCATCGACTGCGATGTGGTGCTCTCCGCCGTCGGCGTGGTCACCAACCTCGAGGGCATAGGCCTCGAAGAGACAGGCATCGCTTTTGAGCGCGGCAAGATAACGGTCGATGACTATTACCGCACCAACGTCGATGGCTACTATGCCATAGGCGACGTGGTGCACGGACCGGCATTGGCCCATGTGGCCAGCGCCGAAGCCATCTGCTGTGTTGAGAAGATTTGCGGCGCTGACCCGCACAAGGTGTCGTACGACAACATACCGGGCTGCACCTACACCACTCCCGAGGTGGCGAGCGTGGGCCTGACGGAGAAGAAAGCACGCGAGGCTGGTATGGACATCCTCGTCGGCAAATTCTTCTTCAAGGCCAGCGGCAAGGCAACCGCCGCCGGCAACACCGACGGTTTTGTCAAGGTAGTCATCGACAAGGCAACCGACAAAATCCTCGGCTGCCACATGTGTGGCGACAATGTCACCGAGATGATTGCCGAGATTGTTGCTGCACGCGAAAACGGTATCACCGCACTGCAAATTGCCCACGCCGTTCATCCGCATCCCACCATGAGCGAAGCCGTTATGGAGGCCATCGAAGCCGCCTACGGCAAGGCCATTCACGGGTGACGCCGGCCTTTGCAAATCCGGGTCACCGGCCTCTCGACAAAAAAAATACCGGCTCCGCGTTATGGCTTAGCTTATGCCTCGCCATGGATAACCCGGTCATAAAACTTCAACCTCTCTCATCACACTTCCAGTCAGCTTTGGCCAAAAAACACGCATACCGCTTCAACCCTCACACGCTCTCCTACGAGCGCGTGGTGGTCACTGTGCGCGAGCGGATGAAGAAAATCTCATACACTGTGGCTTTTGGCCTCGTGCTCGGTTTCGTGTTCACCTTTCTGGCCTTCCACTTCCTCGATTCGCCCAAGGAACGGCTCATGAAACGCGAGCTCGCCAACTACCGCCGCGAGCTCAACCACATGAACTCCAAACTCAACCGAGCTGAACTTGTGCTCAAGGACCTCGAAAAACGCGACGACAACATCTATCGCACCATCTTTGAGGTCAACCCTATCCACACCGGTTCGCAGCAGACGGAAGGCAGCGCGTGGGACTCAATCCGGCGCACGTCGAGCCGTGAGCAGCTCGACTACACCAACAGCCGCATTGCCAGCCTCGAAAGCCGCCTCTACGAACAGTCGCTCTCCTACGACAAGGTCTACCAGATGGCACGGAGCCAGAAGGAGCGTCTCCTCGCCATGCCGGCCATCATGCCCATTGCCAAAGGCCAGTGTCAGCTCGTTTCGGGCTTCGGCACTCGCTACCATCCCGTTCTGCGCTACAGCCGGCCTCACACTGGCGTCGACCTCGCCGCCAAAACTGGCACGCCTATCTACGCCACCGCCGACGGCACCGTCACCGAGGCTGGACGCAATGTGCAGAATCGTGGCGGCTATGGCGTTATCTGCGTCATCAACCATGGTTTCGGCTACCAGACACTCTACGCTCACCTGATCGAGGTCAAGGCCCGTGTCGGACAGAAGGTCAAGCGTGGCGAACTCATCGGTTGGGTCGGAAGCACCGGACTCTCCTCCGGCCCTCACCTCCACTACGAGGTCATTTCCCTTAAAACAAGGTTTTTCTTGACTATTTCTTCAACGACCTCACCCCGGCCGAGTTCGAGGAAATCCTCGAAGCCGCCAACGAGGAAAACCAGTGTCTCTCATGAATGTGGTTGTCGATAGCAATGCTGGTTTCTGCTTCGGCGTGGTCAAGGCTATCAGCAAGGCCGAGGAAGAACTCGCGCGCCGCCGGCCGCTGCTTTGTCTCGGCGACCTCGTACACAACAACGCCGAAGTCGCACGCCTCGCCGCTCTCGGCCTCGAAGTCATAGACCACGACCGTTTCTCAACTCTCGCCGACACCATTGTCCTTATCCGTGCCCACGGCGAACCGCCCGACACCTACTCTCTTGCACGGCAGCGCAACATCACGCTTGTCGACGCCACGTGCCCAATCGTGCTCGCACTGCAACAGAATGTCCGCACCGGCTACGAGCAGATGAAAAGGGTAGGGGGGCAGGTGCTCATTTTCGGCAAACACGGCCACGCCGAAGTCATCGGACTGAACGGGCAAACCGGCAACACCGCTGTCATTATCAGCGGCGAGGAAGACCTCGACAACATCGACTTCAGCCGCCCCGTGCGCCTCTAC
>CAJONE010000071.1 GCA_905235855.1 uncultured Bacteroidales bacterium | reverse complement strand
ATGCGGGTCTCCATCTCTTGTTCGGTGATGCCGCAGATGGTGGCGAAGTCGGGGTTCATCGACACGTTCTTGATGTTGTTCAGCGTCGAGAAAATGCTCAACTGACTGAACTTGGTGATGCCTGTGAGAAAACAGAATCGAATCATGCTCTCGCAGGCCTTGAGTGGCTGGTAGAACTCCTGCATCACCTTGCGCATTGGGCCGAGGTTCTCCTGCTCGTGCATGACTTCGAGCAACGGTGCGTCGTACTCGTCGATCAAAAGAACCACTTGTTTGCCCGTCTCGGTATAGATGCGTTCTATTTCGCTCTGTAGCAGTTCACCGGGCATTAGAATGTTTGTTTGATGGTCGGCTTTGGCTAGTTTGCAGACCATGATTTTAAGGTAGCGCTGCAGGTTTGCAGCATCGCCTTTGTTTTTGGCGGTGCTCATGTCGAGGTGGATGACGGGATACTGTTTCCATTCATTTTCCAGAGGCATGATTTTGAGACCTTCGAACAGGTCGCGGCGACCCTCGAAGTAGGACTTCAGCGTGGTGGTGAGTAGCGACTTGCCGAAACGCCGCGGACGGCTAAGGAATACAAAGGTTGCCGTGTGGGCCAGCTGCCACACGAGGTCGGTCTTGTCGACATAGAGATACTTTTCGTCTATGATGCGTTCGAAAGTCTGAATCCCGATGGGGTAGCGTGTCTTGGGCAACTGTATCATGGTCGCGCGGTTTAGATTTACGGCTGCAAAGTTACGAAAAGTTATGCGACATGCAAAAACATGGGCATTTGGGCAGAATGGTTTTATTGACAGTGTTGAGACGTTGTATGAAAATACAAAAACAAAGACGGTGAGAATTTGCGAACACTCACCGTCTTTGTTAATCTAATGCGCTGATACAATCACAAAAGGCCTCTGTCTTTCAGCAGCGGCTGTACGCTCGGATTTTTGCCGCGGAACTCTACGTACATCTTCATCGGCTCCACAGTGTTGCCGCTTTCGAGAATGTGGCGGAATTTCTTGGCCAGTTCGGGGTTGTAGAGGTCGCCGCTCTCAACGAAGGCCGCGAAGGCATCGTGGTCGAGGATAGCGGTCCATGTGTAGCTGTAGTAGCCCGCGTCGTAGCCTGTGGTGAATATATGCTGGAAATAAGGACTTTTGTAGCGGCTGATGATCTCGGGTATCAGACCAATCTTGTCCAAGTGTTCCTGTTCAAACTTGTTGGCGTCAATGGCCTGTTTTTCGGTAATTGAGTGGTAGTCCATGTCGAGCAGCGATGCTGCGAGCAGTTCGGTGTTGATGAAACCCTGGCCGTAGGTCTGTGCAGCTGCAATCTTGGCAATCAGTTCGTCGGGTATGGCCTCGCCGGTCTGGTAGTGCTTGGCGTAGGTTTTCATCACTTGTGGGTTTCGACACCAGTTCTCCATGATTTGAGATGGCAGCTCAACGAAGTCGCGCGGCACGTTAGTGCCCGCCAGCGACGGATAGTGGCACTTGCTCAGCAGGCCGTGCAGGGCGTGGCCGAACTCGTGGAAGAGGGTCTCGCTCTCGTCGAAATTGAGCAGCGATGGTTTCGCACCATCAGGTTTGGTGAAGTTGCACACCACCGAAATAATAGGAATCACGTTCTCGCCTTTTTGGTTGATGCGCTGTCCGCGGAACTCGGTCATCCAGGCTCCGCTGCGTTTGCTTGCGCGTGGGAAGAAGTCCATATACAGCACACCGAACACCTGGCCGTTTTCTTTCACTAAGAAGCAGCGGGCCTCCTTGTCGTAGGTGGGCAAGGTGTCGGTTTCCTCAAACTCTATGCCGTACAGTTTGTTGGCCGTGTTGAAGGCACCGGCCAGCACATTGTCGAGTGCGAAATAGGGTCGTATCACCGCGTCGTCGAGATTGTATTTCTCAACCCGCAGTTTCTCGCTGTAGTAGCGCCAGTCCCATGGCTGCAGTTTCGCGCCGGGTTCGTCTTTTTCAAGCATTTTCTGATATTCGGCGCATTCGGCTTTGGCTTTCAGGGGTCCATATCTGCATCAGGCAGTCGTAAACCGCCTTCGGGGTTTTGGCGAGGCAGTCGTCGAGCACGTAGTCGGCATGGGTCGGGAAACCCAGAATGTTGGCGCGTTCAAGGCGCAGGTTGGTGAGAGTGTCGATAATCTTGGTGTTGTCGAACTCACCGCCGTTGCAGCGGCTGGTGTAGGCGCGCCACACCTCTTCGCGCAGTTTGCGGTCGGGGCAATTCTGCATAAATGGCTCCCACGACGGCAGTTGTAGGGTTACCTCAGTGCCATCGTCCAGTTTTTTGCTGTAGGCGTTGGTGGCTTTCAGCACATTTTGGGCAAAGCGCAGTGTGAGTGAGGCTATCTTCTCGTTCAGCTCGCGGAAACGGGGCTGCTGCTCCTCCGGCACGTTGGCACCGTTGCGCACGAAACCTTTGTAGGTCTCTTCAAGCAGGCGCATCTGTTCGGGGTCGAGGTTGAGTGTCTCTTTCTGGTCATACACCGCTTTGATGCGGGCGAAGAGTTTTGCGTTGAGCGCGATGTCGTCGCCATGGGCCGAAAGCATAGGTGTCACCTTCTCGGCTATGGCCTCCATTTCGGGCGAGTTTTCGCACTCCGAAAGGTTGAAGAACACGCTGCTCACTGTCGAAAGTAGTTGTCCGCTGTATTCGTAGGCTTCCAGCGTGTTTTCGAAGGTAGGCGCGTCGGGATTGTTGACGATGGCGTCGATTTCCTCCTTCTGCTGTCGCATACCCTCCTCGAAGGCCGGCATATAGTGTTCGGTCTTGATTTTTCCGAAGTCGGGGATGTTGTACGGGGTGTTGAACCCTGCGATAAACGGATTTTCCATACTTGTCTCTTTCTTTTGTTTGCAGCCGGTGGTCAGCATCAGCATCGCGCATCCGGCAATGAAAAGTGTTTTACGCATATTGAGTGAATGTTGAATTGAATATTCCTAATTTTTTCTTGCAGGCGACAATTGGTTTGTTATCAAGCCCTCGAATGTCTCGGGGCTGAATTTTTTGGCTATGATTTTGCGGTTGTGGTCGAGCAGGAAAATCTTGGGTGTGGTCACCACGTCGTACACTTCGCGCCAGTCCACATTGCATTCGCCGCCGTCGAGGTGGAGCCAGTCGCCGAGGTCGTGTTGGGCTATGAATTTTTTCCATTGCGGACGGGTGTTTTCGTCGGGTTCGCTCAATATGGCGAATGCCGCTATGTCGTACTCGGTCTTGTATTTCTCATACACCTCGTGCATTTCGGGTATGGTCACCTTACAGTGTCCGCAGGTGGGCGACCAGAAAACCAGAAGCGTGTATTGGTGACGGCTGCACTCCATGGTTAGCGACTGGTAGTGGCCGAGGGTGTCTTTCAGTATCAGTTCGGGGGCTTGCTTTCCGACGAGGATTTTCTCCCATGTGTCGGCGCGTTTCACATTGTCGTCGATTGAGCTTGGCGATGCCCACACCGCCTCGCCGGTGGCGTAGTAGCGGTGGATCATGTGCACGTATACCGAGTCGTAAACCATTACGTTGCTCTGCAGGAACCGCTCTGAAGTGGTGTGTACCAAGTATTTGAACACTTCTGGCGACGGACGGGCCTTGTCGATCATGGCATCGATGTGTTTCACTATGAACGATGGCATGGTGTTTTTCAGCGTAACGTTGAAATAGTCCTCCACTTTTTTGTAGAACACGTTTTCGGGAGTGCGCACAAGGAAGTCCTCGTCAAGGGGCATATTGTCGAAATAGTGGTCGGCATAGTATTCCCACCGCTCGGTGGCCGATAGCGAGTCGCCGGCGGCGTTCACCAGCGGCACCTCGATAGGCTTGGTAGCCTCCATCATTTTGGTGAACATGCATTCGGGATATTGCGCTATATATTTGAGCATCAGTGTGTCGTTCTTCTTTATCTGTTCGCTGCGGAATTCCTTGAATTCGGCCTCGCTCATCCGTTTCGAGGCTGCCTCCAGCTCGTCGGTCAGAACTCGCCGTTCGTTGTGGAAAGCGAAGAATATGTCGTTTTCGCGCGAGCCTTTCACTCTGGCGTATTTTTTCCAGTCGTCGTTTTTTGTGGTGAAGTCGAATTTGGGTGTTTCCTTGTATACCACAAATTCGAAAAACTGCCCTTTCTGGTTGGTGAAGAAGTAGAGGCCGTCGTAGAGCGTTGTTTCGCGGCTGAAGCGGTAGTTGCCTTTGCCGTCGTTGAGGGCGGTATCGATGGCGTATGTGCCCTTGGCGAAGTAGTTGCCGAGATACAGGGTGTCGTCGGTTGCGCCGTCGATATGTAGGGTTATGATGTAGCCAGCCGATGGGTTTTTCTTGTCTTTCTTGTCTTTCGACAGTGCATGTGGTGGAATCCACACTATTGCGGCGAGCAGCAGCAATGCGGCCCGCGTTTTCATTGCTGTGTAATTGGGTGTTTTTTTCATAGTACGCAGAAATTCATCGTTTATAATAACGACGGGGTAGGGCTGTTTAGTATTAACCGACTTTTAGGGGTTGATTCCGAGTTGCGTCATTACTGCGACACCCCGTTCGCAGTCTTCGGGCGTAGAGTCGCAGTTCTCTGTCGTTTTTTTCTCCGCAGCAAATGTTTTTGCTTGGCCCCCGTTAAAAAACCACTTCAGGGTTTCCAATGATGTTGTCATACACATGCAACAATCAGATTGTCAATGATTCCCCCGTTTAGATAACCGATAATCAGTCGCCAATTATGATCATTGCCTCGATCGAGGCGTTTTTCACTTCCGCACTGGTCTGTGCTGAAAAGCATCCCTCTGGAGTCGTCACCACCACATTGAAGTTGTGTGTACCTGAGCCTCCGTTGATTGTACCGGTTATCTCATGTGTCTCCTCGTTATAACTCAATCCTGTGGGCAGCGCAGGCGAGAAACTCACCGTCCCACTTGTGGCGGTCACGGTTATTGGATAAATCTCGTTGCCCGGACAGAGGCTTTGTGTCGCAGGGTCTATACTCACCGTTGGAGCAACGGTGGGGGGGCAGTCGATGAAATGTATGCGCACATCGGGCAGCATCTTGCGGCGGTAGTGCGAAATGCGTCCGGCAATGTTTTCGTATGTAAAATTCGGGTCGGTGGTGATGTCCTCGATATTTATGTCGTAGTATTCGTGATAGGCTTCGATGCCAGTGTATTTGTCTGTTTCGGTGTAAAGGAACTCGCTATAGTCAAGCTGGTTGTGCGCCCCTAATTCGTCGCAGTCCACACCGATGAGCAGGTTTTTGGAACAATCGTATGGCACAGGGGTTGCAAAAGTGAAAGTGTTTTCGCCTGCAACAATGTTCCAGTTGCCGCTCCAGTCAGGTGTGCCTGTTTCGGGCACAAAGTCGTAGCTGTTCTCAAACTCGTCCTTGTCTGTCATTCGAACAAAAATGCGTGTGCTCCGTGTGTAGTCGACTGCGCGGTTCGAGAAGAATGTTATCCCCTTTATCATGCAGCCGCAGTTCTCGAATAGGCTTTTGTTGAAAATCATCTGCTCCCAGGTGTGGTGGAATATGGCGTCTATCGGGAAGTAATTGTACAATCCCGGCGGCGACACAAAGTCGCCGATGCTCTCATACACAGGCAGTCCGCTGCCCACGTTGACTGTGTATTTCGCCGTAACTGGGCAGTAGCCTTCGGGGTCGCCTGCGGCTATGGAGGCCTTTATGAGTGCGCTTCCCGGCCCTGTGGCTGTCACAGTGCCGTCCTGCGACACAATGGCCACCGCCGGGTTGCTGGTGCTGTAAACCACAGTGCCGCCTGGTGTCACCTCATCGGCACCATCTACAGTCACGGTGAGCGAGCCGCCCACGTTGAGTCCTATCACATCCTTGCAGAACTTGAAGTTAGCCGTGCCCGTACGGTCGTTGGTGCAGCAGTCGATGCAGAACTTCGTGTTCGGGCGGTATTTCATGCGGTACTCGCTGGTGAACGAGCTGACATTTGTGAGGTCGTAGGGCGAATTTCCCTCTACGTGGAGTTGCAGTTTTGTCGATTCATCGTATTCGGTGCAGTAGAAATTATTGTAGAGCGCGGAGGATGTGGTGCCCGACTTGTCGTGTATCGCCACTACGAGACTGTTTGTGCCGCTGTAGGCATACGGGGAGTTGAACAGTATCCAGTTCCAGCCCGGCGCGGTGCAGTCGAGCGGGCCGGAATAGACCAGCTCCATGTCATAGGGCATGCTCCAGTCGCTGTTGCTGGCGAAAGTTGAGCTGGCTCGCTCGCCCACGTATATGTCCACGTCGTTCTTTATTGTCATGGGTGCAGCGAGTGTATAGTTGAAGGCGATGCCGTTGATTACTCCTTTGCAGAGTTCGCTTGGTGTGTAGATTATCTGACGGTAGCTGTAGCGATAGGCTACGTTTACGGGGCCGTAGAAATGATTGGTGAGAGTGCCGGTGCCGACGGTTTTGTAGTAGGCACCACACGAGGCCGTCACCTCGCATGTGGCGTAGGCTGGGCAGAGGTCGCCGGCTTCCGAGATGCGGGCTTTTATTATGTCAGTGCCGGGTCCTACGGTCGAGACGTGGCCTTCGGTGTCTACGGTAACGGCGTTGCTGTTAGAGCTGCTCCAGGTTATCTCGCCGCCCGCGATGTTTGGCGTGGCAGTGAGGTCGATGCCCTGGCCTGTTGCGAGGTTCGCCGCCGGACAGCCGTCCATGGTGAGTGTGCGGGGCTCTGCACAGCAGCCTTCGGCGGTGACAAGAGCTGTCCAGCCCGATTTTTGTACCCCACTATCCGATTTCCACACCACTGTCATCGTGCCGCTGGTGGCTGTCATGGTATTTGGTGTCGGAAGGGTGTTCACACCTCCGTGTTTGTTCATCAGCACTGCCCCCGACTCGTCTCCATCGTATATGTACATATAATCATACGTCGCACTCTCCGAGCTGAACTCTAAGAAACTAATCGTTATCTCGCCAGACGAGTTGAATGTGGCCGTATAGTTTTCGTTAGCCGCATAGTCGCCGTCCGGTCCACCGCTGTCGTAGAAACAATAGTTAGTGCCGCACATGATCTCCTGCGTGATGCTGCTGTTGAGTTTTATCGTCTCGTCGCAGCGCAGGTTCGATGTTACTTCGCACTTGGCCGTTGCGGGGCAGATGTCGCCCACGCCTTCGATGCGGGCCTTGACGAAAGTGGTGCCGAGACCCACAAGCCGCACATGGCCGCTGTTCTCATCCACCTCGGCAATCAACGGGTCGGAAGTGGACCATGTTATCTCGCCGCCTGCAATGCTGGGTGTGGCTGTGAGGTCGAATTCGTCGTGGAGGTATGTGCCACTTGCCGGACAGCCGCTGATGTCAAGTGTCCGCGTAATCGGGCAGCATCCATCTGCGGTGATGACGGCCATCCAGCCGGCTTTGTTTGTGGAGCCGTCCGAGTGCCATGCAAGCTCTACTGTTCCACCGGCTGTTTCGCTGACAAACTCTGTGCCAGCGGCTATTGTGCCGCTGTAGATGTTGTCGCTGATGGTTCCTGTTACGGTGAGTTTGTCGTAGTTGTTTTCGCTTGCGAAGCTGAAGAAACGGATATGGATGGTGCCAGCCGAGTTGAATGTTGCGGAAAAATCCTGACTGGAGGCATAGTCGCCGTCGGGTCCGCCGCTGTCGTAGAAGCAATAGAGATTGCCGCAGATTATCTCCTCGTCGATGTTGCTGTTGAGGGTGAACGTCTCGGTGCAGCCAAGCGACACCGTAATATCCACACTTGCCGCTGCGCCGCAGTAGTCGCCGTCGCGTTCCAGTATGGCCGACACGGTGGCTGTGCCTGGACCCGCGGCAGTCACGAGCCCTTCGCCCGACACGCTGAGGATCGAACTGTTGCTGCTCATCCAGCTGATGTCTCCACCTCCTGTGAAGGGCGCAACCGACAGCTGCTGTGTGCTGCCGTATGTCATCGAGGGGGATGGTGTGCCGTCGAACGAGAGCGTCCGCTCTATTGAGCAGCAGTCGATGCAGAATTTTGTGTTCGGTCGATTGGCAGCGCAGGTTCCAGTCGGCAGTGAGGCGATGTCGTAGGCGCTGCCGTCGCGCCGCGCATACAGTATCTTATTGCCCGATGAGGCCGAGAAGTAAAAAGTGTTGTTGGTGTTTGTATACGATCCGGTATTGTCTACAATGGCCACCACAAGGTGTCCCGAACCGCTGTAGCTGTATGGGTTTGAGAATGTGAACCAATGCCAGTTGTTCGATGTAAAACTCATCGTTCCGTTATAGACAAGTTGCATCGAGCCGATGGCCGTCCAGTCGCTCGTACTGCCGAATGTTGCACCTGTGCGCTCGCCTATATATATCCGCACCGTGCGGTTGATGGCGGTTGTTTGTGCATACTGGAATGCAATGCCTTTAATTGTGCCAGTGCATCCCAACTCGGCGGGGTCGTAGATAATCTGTGTGCAGCCATAGTTGTAATAGTTATTCACCGGGGTGTAGTTGCGTCCCGATGATGAAGAACCGCTACCGATTGCTCCGGTCGCCGTGCCGCTGCAACTCCCCACGTCTTTTGTCTGCGCAATGGTCGCAGGGGATTGGAATACATTTACAATTATGGCAATGCATAACGCGAAAACGCGTGTGTGCTTGAATGTTTGGTTTGGAGTGCGTTGGTCGAGTTTTAGTTTTGAGCAGTTGTTTCTATTCATGATACAGATTAATTGTCGTGCGCAATTACCTTTCTATGGCAATGCACGCGACATCAAGTCATCATGAAATATTCGAGGGTGGGAGGGTTTTGAGCCTGTCTCCGACAATCGCCTTTTGACGCGAAAGCATTGCCGACAATGTGCCTTTTCGGGGCACAATCATCCGTGGCAGGTCTCCTGGCTTATCACCTCTTGGCCGAAACCTTCTCAGGGGCGGTGCCCCCAATGGCATTCCATCGGCCCGTCGCTGGTGAATTACAGTTGCGCGACAGCTCACGATTTCCACGTGATTCCCTCTTGGCGACCCCATTACAGGGCCGACCGCGGTGATGTGTTTTTATATAAAGGACTGTCGCTGTGGGTTTTCATCGTCTTTCGCCGTCCCTCAACAGCTCCGCAAAGATAATAATTTTTCCAGAATAGCGCCGATAATATTTCGGAGCTTTCTTTTTATTTAGATTATTTAGAGATGCTCTTCTAACGTGATTTCAAGCGTGCGAGTCCAACGCGTAGGCGAAATCCAGCAGGGTGGGGTAGTGGCGGTCGACGAGATGTGGCTGGCGCAGGTTGTTGTCGCTGTTTGCGCCTATCAGCACGGTTGCCATTCCGCAACGGCGTCCGAAAAGCATATCGGTTGCCGAGTCGCCTGCCATAATGCTGTCTTTCAGCCGCAGGTCGGGGTAGTCGCGTTTAGCCTGCAGTGCCATGCCTATGTTGGGTTTGCGGTTGAAACTGTGGCTTAATGGTAGATGCGGTCGATAAGCCCGCCTGTCTCGTCGGCCAGCTTGCAGTGTATGGCGGTCAGGTCGGCCTCGGTCATAAGCCCTTTGCCGATGCCCTGCTGGTTGGTGACTACCAGTATGCGGCAGAACCGCTGTTTCAGTATGCGCAGTGCCTCGACCACTCCGGGCAAGAGGTCCAGCTCGTCGGGCGACTTCACGTAGTCGTCGCGCCGCAGCACATTCAGCACACCGTCGCGGTCGAGAAACAGGGCACTTTGTGCGGTTATGTTCATTATGGCTTTGGGGTGCATCGGACGTGGTGTGTTAGTTTTTTGGGGGGGCATGGATTATGGCGAGTGATTTTATTTTTCGCCGTTCAGTTCGGCCTGCGCTCGTGCGTAGTCTTCAGGTACTCCGATGTCGATGAAGTAGCCGTCGAATTTCACGCCGTAGAATGGCATTGTGGTGTAATCTTTTTGCAGAATGTCTTTCTCGAATGAGAACTGCTGTCCGAGAGGGAACGGGTCGAGCAGACGGCGGTCGAGACGGTAGATGCCGCCGTTGATGTAGCCCTGCTGCCTGCGGTTGTCTTTCTCGCGGAAGACGGTTATGCGACCGCTGCGGTCGGTCTCGACGCTGCCATAGCGTTCCGAATGGTCGACGCGGCGCAGGGCTATGGCAAGGAGCGACGATTTGGCGTTGCAGGTGTCGATAAGTTTTTGGTGGTCGATTCGGAACAGTGTGTCGCCGTTCAATATTGTAACTTTTTGCTCTCGGCATTCTTGAAGTCCATTGACGATGGCTCCGCCGGTGCCAAGAGGTTCGTGTTCTACGGCGTAGTCTATATCAATACTGTTGTAACGGTTGCCGAACTGCTCCTGCACTTTCTCGTGCAGGTATCCAGTGGCGAGCACCACGTGACGATAACCTTGCGATTGCAGCTCGTCGAGCAGGTGGCACAGGAAAGGTCTGCCTGCGGTCGGTGCCATGGGTTTTGGCACGTCGCTCACCACGCTGCGCAGCCGTGTTCCGAATCCTCCGGCAAGTATTATGGCTTCGAACATTGATGTTACGTTATACGATGTGTAATCAGAGACTTACCTGCGACAAAGGTTTCATTTTCCGGCATTCGGTTTGCCGAACAACGCTGTTTCGACCAGTTCGCACACGATGTGTCCGATCATGATGTGGCATTCCTGAATGCGAGGCGTGTCGGTGGACGGCACGTTAAGCAGTATGCCGCCCGAATCTTTCATCTTGCCACCCGTAGCGCCCGTCATCGAGATTATGGCGATGCCGGTTTCGCGGCACACGTTGTAGGCCTCCAGAATGTTGCGGCTGTTGCCGCTGGTCGAGATGCCCACCAGCACGTCGCCTTTGCGTCCGGTGCCGCGCAGCAGCCGTGCGAACACCTGATCATAGCCATAGTCGTTGCCGACGGCGGTGAGGTACGACGTGTTGCAGTGCAATGCCTCGGCGTTGAGCGGTGGACGGTCGAAGTAGAACCTGCCGCTCAGTTCGGCTGCCAGGTGTTGGGCGTCGGCGGCGCTGCCGCCGTTGCCGCAGAAGTGTATCTTGCCTCCGCCGAGCAGCGACTGCTCAATGGTTTTTGCAGCCCTGCCGATTGAGTCAATAAGTTCGTCGTTGTGCAGGATTGTCTGTTTGAGGGCAATGCTTTGGTTGATGGCTTCTTCGATTCGGTTCATATTTTGTCTTGTAATAACTTTGGTTCATGCGTTTATGCCATTGTCCATGTTTTCAGGCCTTCGGAGGTGAATTCGTAGCGTTTGCATTCGCCTCCGAAGGTTTTGCCCAGTGCATCGCGCACGGCATAGCGCGAAAGTCCGGGGCAGTAGAAGAACATGAATCCGCCGCCGCCGGCCCCGGATATCTTGCCGCCTGAGGCTCCGGCCTGGAGTGCGGTGTTGTAGATGGCGTCGATGCGGGGGTTGGTGATGCTCTGCGCCATCTGTTTCTTGTGTTCCCAGCCGAAGTTCAGTATGTTGCCGATTTCGGCGATATGACCTTTCAGCATGGCCTCTTTCATTTGTAAGGCCTGCTCCTTAAGGCGGTGCATACTTTCGATGCTTGTGCCCTTCTTGGCTTTGACGTTCTCCTGCTGTTCGCGGATGATGTCGGCGCTCACGTGCGAAGTGTCGGTATAGTAGAGCACCAGATTGTGCTGCAGTTCCTCGATATGGTTTTGGCGTATGCGCAAAGGATTCACAATCACGTTGTCGCCATTGAACTCCATGTAGTTGAAACCGCCGAAGGTGGCTGCATACTGGTCCTGTTTCCCGCCGTTGAGTCGCAGGTCGATGCGTTCGATCTCGTAGGCCAGTCGTGCAATGTCGTACTCGCCCAGTGGCAGTTTGAGCCACTCCACGTATGCGCCCAGTATTGAGACAACGAGGGTTGACGATGTGCCAAGGCCGCCGCCTACGGGAGCATCCACATGCGACGCTATGCGCAGCGAAAGCGGCTTGTGGGTGAACTGTCGCACTATGCGGTTGTAAACGCCTTTATGCAGTATGAAATAGCCATCGGTGTCGACTTCGGTAGCATTGTCGTATACTTCGCTGATGCCGAGGTCGGGTGCGAAAAACTCCACCCTTCCGTCGTCGGTTGGTTCGATCGTCGTGTAGGCATACATGCTTATGGTAGCGTTGAGAATGGCGCCACCGTAGAGGTCGCTGTAGGGCGAGACATCGGTTCCGCCGCCGGCGAGTCCAAGTCGTAAGGGTGCTTTACTTCGGATGGTCATGGATAATCGGTGAATTGTGGATGGAGAATTGACAAATGGCACAAAAATCGGCGAAAACCGTTTGGCGTTGTGATATCAAATTTCAGTTTTCAGTTCGGCTATGGCTTCGGTCATATTGCTCCACAGGTATTTCTTTTTTTCGGCGTGTACGCCCTCGACGAGGCGCGATTGCCAGTTTTCTTCGTAGTAGCGCACAATTGCGTCGGCAATCATGCGTGCGTTGGGTTCAACCACGAAGCCCACTTTCTTGTGCGGCACAATTTCGGGCAGTCCGCCAACGCGGGTCACTATCATGGGTTTCTCGAACTGGAAGGCTATCTGAGTAACGCCGCTCTGTGTGGCCGTCTTGTAGGGTTGAACCACCACGTCGGCGGCGCAGAAGTAGCGGTTTACCTCGCTGTCGGGAATAAAATCGGTGTGGAGCACCACACGGTCGCCGATGCCGAGACGTCCAATCTGGTCGAGATAAGGTTTCGGGTCGCCATAGAATTCGCCGGCCACAATGAGTTTCACGTCCAGTTGCCCAATCCGTTTGTCGGACATGGCATCGAGCAGCAGGTCGAGTCCCTTGTAGTCGCGTATGAAACCGAAAAAGAGCGCGTAGCGTCCGTTGGGGTCGATATGGAGCAGTCGGCAGGCTTCGTTTTTGCTCAAGGTTTCGCCATAGTGGTCATATATGGGGTGCAGGCAAAGCCGGCGCGGTTTGCGGTGTTTGGGGTCGAACAGGTCGGCATCGTCCAGCACCGACTGGCTCATTGCCACCATGCCGTCTACCGAGTTTACGAAGTAACGTGCAAACAGTCGGTCGCCTATTCTCCGCTCGTGGGGCACCAGATTGTCGAGTATTGTGACACGCCGCAGGCCTGCATGTTTCGCCAGCCGGTTAACGGTGCCCAGAGCTGGTGCCATGAAGGGAAGCCAAAACTTGGTTATCAGCAGGTCGGGCTTTTGGCGTTTGATATAGCGTGCGGTTTTGATCCAACTAATCGGGTTTACGGCATTGAGCATACGTGTTATCCGCAATCCGTCGGGGGCTGGCTCGTCGCTGTATTGTGTCTTGCCTGGAAAAAGGAACGACGGGTACTGCAGCGTGAAGGTCACGATTTCGACTTTATGACCGTCCTTTAGATATTCCATTGCCAGCCGCTCGTTGAAAGCTGCCAATCCGCCACGATATGGCCATGCGGTGCCCAATATTACTACTCTCATTATATAAATGTCGAATTGTTAGTATATAACAACAAAAAGAGTGGTTTTATTGCGTAGACTTCGGGTTTTCACAATC
Organism: uncultured Bacteroidales bacterium; assembly: GCA_905235855.1. Classification (GTDB taxonomy): domain Bacteria; phylum Bacteroidota; class Bacteroidia; order Bacteroidales; family P3; genus Colimorpha. Next base: position 663 of record CAJONE010000071.1, on the reverse strand, counting down.
CGAAGTCCCTTCAGCAACGATGGGCGTTTATGTTGTCGACACACATGTGAGCGTCTGGCTGACAACAGATAGTCATTGCCGCCTTGGCGCAATGCGATATGGCGTGGAGTGAGAAAAGTCTTGCGTCTATTTCATGTTTTTGGCAAAGAACGCAGCAATTGTGTCCCAGGGGATATAGTTGCCGTCGCCTCCGTCGTAGAGGTCGCAATGGGTTGCGTCGGGTATGATGAGCAGTTCCTTGTTTTCGGGGTTGGGATTGGGTTTCCCTGCGAAGTTGTAGCCTTCAGCCTTGCCATCGACCATATAGTGGTAGGCCGCTTCGCCGAAGTAGCGGCTGTGGGCTTTGGCACCGTGCATCACGAGTACAGCGGAGCGAATCTCGTTGATGTAGTAAAGAAACCTTGTGTTCGAGTAGGCCTGGGTGCCTATTGTGCGCCAGCCGTCGTTGCTGTTGCCGCTGCGCGGATGGTCGCCGCGCGGGGTTTTGTAGTAGGCATGGTAGTCTTTGACAAACTGCGGTGCATCGTCGGGCACTGGGTCCACCACACCGCCAGCCATCGCCATCGGGTCGGCCAGACGCTGCTTGGCCATCGACTCGCGGGCTGCGTGGCGGTCGGCTTCGTTTGCGTTGGCATCGAAATACCCGTTGCCGCTGACGCGGGT
>CAJONE010000070.1 GCA_905235855.1 uncultured Bacteroidales bacterium | reverse complement strand
GCATTGCTGCCAAACACGAATATCTGCCCCTGTTCGAGATTCGTAACTCGGTATGGAGTCACGCGGTTGCCGTACTTTTGCATAATTTTTTCTGTCTTTTCCATAGTGTTAAATTTTGGTTACTTATTTGTTTTAAGACTACCTCTAAAAACCGGCAAATCTTGGATGATGCCTGTAAAAAACCGGTCGTAAATCAACACGAAAGCAATCGTTTACCTTCCATAAATAAGCCCGATAGGTCATGCCATTCAATAGATATGTCAACACGCCTTCGTCTTTTTGGCACTTATAGCTGTCTTTGTTCATAGAAGAAATTATGTTGTCGGTAACGCTATCCTCATCCTTTTTGTCGTACGTAAAAAGTTCAACAAGGAAAATACCGACAAAATAAAATGACAATAGCGAAATGCTAACAAGCCAATATGGTGCATCTATCCATTCCGGCACGAAGGAGACCAAGAGAATGTAACTTATTACAAGCAAGGCATACAATACAATTTTCTTCATTGTACGAATGTTTTATTTGACGATTTCCGTCGTTTTTTTTTGAGTTTTTTGCGGTTTTTTGGGGAACCTTTTCAGAACTCAAGCCTGAAACCACCGTTTTTCTTGATGCGGTCGTAGTTTTCCTTGTCGAAACTGAAACGTTTGGCCTTGCGCCCGCGTTCAGAATGGGCTGCGCCGGCAACAGGCGCGACCGTATGACGGCTGTCATTGGCGTTGCCGAAGAGCGCGTCGATATCGAGCTTTTGCATTTCGTGCCTTTTGCCGAAACGAGTTGCCGCATCGGTCTCGGCATCGCGCAAAATTCCAGTTTGGAGCATCTTTTTGTGGAAGTTGCGGCGGTCGAACCTCACGCCCAAAACGCTCTCATACAGCCGCTGCAGCTCCGGCATGGTGAAAGTGTCGCCCAACAGCCCGAACCCCACAGGTTCGAAATGGATATCCTGCCGCAGACGCCTCGTGGCCTGCCGAAGTATGTAGTCGTGGTCGAAGGCCAGCTGCGGCACATCGTCTATCGCCCACCAGTGGGCTTTCGCCGCATCGTCGCCGCCGCACACGTCGGCGTGCCGCGCCAGCGAGTAGAAGGCTATCGACACTGTCCGTTCGCGAGGGTCGCGGTTCACGGCACTGAATGCCCCCAGCTGTTTCACGTTTCCGATCGCGAGGCCAGTCCCTTCCTTGAGCTCTCGCAGCACACACTCCTCGGCGGTCTCGTCAATGCGCATGAATCCGCCCGGAAAAGCCCACATGCTCTTGAACGGCTCTATTACGCGCTCGATGAGCAGCACCTTCAATTCGCGTCCGTCGAAACCGAACACCACACAGTCGGTTGCTACTGCCGGATGAGGATAATCGTATGTGAATTTTTCCATAGTTTGAAGATTAAATTTTTTAACTGACTGTTTGTCTCATAGCTTACACTTAGTTTGCAACACTTTTCATATAGTGTAAATCTGACGCAAAAGTATTACTTCTTTTTGAATTGGCAAAATATTTTTGTGTTAATTCTACACTCTTATTGAAATTCATTGAAAGTTAGCGATAAAAATTGTATTTTTTTCGGGTGTGAGGTTTTGAAAACTGTACATACGGCATGCTGGTTTGTGTGGCGGGCGATGTCTGGTTGTGTCAGTTTGGTGCCAAACGTGTATTATATATGTGGCATTTGGTGTTTTTTTAGTACTTTTGCACCCGTTTGTAAACAATTATTGGTATTGTATAAAAAACTACAGATGGAAATTGCATCGAGATACAATCCGTCAGCAGTCGAGGAGAAATGGTACTCGTTCTGGCTTGAGAAGAAGATTTTTCATTCCGAACCCGACAACCGCCGTCCCTATGTGGTGGTGATACCGCCGCCCAACGTGACCGGCGTGCTGCACATGGGCCACATGCTCAACAACACGATACAGGACGTGCTGGTGCGCCGTGCGCGCATGATGGGCCGCAACGCCTGCTGGGTGCCAGGCACCGACCATGCGTCGATAGCAACCGAGGCCAAGGTGGTGAACATGCTGAAAGAGCGTGGTATAGACAAGCGCGACATAGGCCGCGACGAGTTTATGAAACACGCTTGGGAGTGGAAAGAGGAGCATGGCGGCACGATACTGAAACAGTTGCGCAAACTGGGTGCCAGCTGCGACTGGGACCGCACAGCCTTCACGATGGATCCCATACGCTACGAGAGCGTTATCCGCGTGTTTTGCGACCTCTACGACAAAGGGCTTATCTACCGTGGCGTGCGCATGGTGAACTGGGATCCCAAGGCCCTCACTGCCGTGAGCGACGAGGAGGTGATATACAAGGAGAGCCACGGCAAACTGTTCTATCTGAGGTATTTTGTCGAGGGCGAGGACAAGTATATCGTGGTGGCCACCACACGTCCGGAAACCATTATGGGCGACACTGCCGTGTGTGTGCACCCCGACGACGAACGCTACCAGTGGCTCAAAGGCAAACGCGTCGTAGTGCCGGGCGTGGGCCGTTCGGTGCCGATTATCATGGACGAGTATGTCGACCGCGAGTTTGGTACGGGTGCTTTGAAAATCACCCCGGCTCACGACATCAACGACTACAATATCGGCATGAAATACAGCCTCGAGTCGATCGACATATTCAACGACAACGGCACGCTTAACGAACACGGCGGCAAATATGCCGGCATGGACCGCTTCGCTTGCCGCAAGGCGATTGTGAAAGACCTCGACGAAGCCGGCTTGATCGAGAAAATCGAGGACTACACCAACAAGGTGGGCCACTCGGAGCGGACCGATGCCGTGATCGAGCCCAAGCTTTCGGCACAGTGGTTTATGCGTATGGGCGAACTGGCAAAGAAAGCCCTCGAAGTGGTAGAGGACGACACCATTCAGTTCCACCCCGACAAGTTCAAGAACATGTACCGCCACTGGATGGAGAACATCAAGGACTGGTGCATCAGCCGCCAGCTGTGGTGGGGACAGCGCATACCGGCCTACTATGTAGAGGTCGGCGGACGGACGGAGACCATAGTGGCCGTAAACGACAGCGAGGCCCTGAAGAAAGCGCATGAGAAATACGGCATCACCGACCCGTCGAAACTGCGCCAGGACGAGGATGTGCTGGACACGTGGTTCAGCAGCTGGCTGTGGCCCATTTCGCTCTTCGACGGCATTCGCAACCCCGACAACGATGAGATAAAGTACTACTACCCCACCGACGACCTCATCACGGCCCCCGACATCATATTTTTCTGGGTGGCCCGCATGATCATGGCAGGCGAGGAATACCGCAAGGAGGTGCCGTTCAAGCATGTGTATTTCACCGGCATAGTGCGCGACAAGCTGGGACGCAAGATGAGCAAGAGCCTCGGCAACTCGCCCGACCCGATTGAGCTGATAGAGAAGTACGGTGCCGACGGCGTGCGCATGGGCATGCTGCTCACCGCTCCGGCGGGCAACGACTTGCCTTTCGACGAGAGCATCTGCGAGCAGGGGCGCAACTTTTCGAACAAGATGTGGAACGCCCTGCGCCTGGTGAAAGGCTGGGAGGTGAGCGACGAGCTCAAACAGTCGGACGACAACCGCGTGAGCGTGGAATGGATGGAGCAGCGCATGGCCAGCGTTCTCGAAGGCATAGAGTACGATTTCGGCCACTACCGCCTCAGCGAGGCCCTGATGAAGAGCTACAAACTGGTGTGGGACGACTTCTGCTCGTGGTATCTCGAAATGGTGAAGCCAGCCTATGGCAGCCCCATCGACCGCGAGACCTACATGGCTACGCTTGGCATATTCGAGCGACTGATGTGTATACTCCACCCCTTCATGCCATTCGTGACCGAAGAGATATGGCACATGCTGAAAGAGCGTTGCGACGGAGCCACCATCATGCTGCAGCACATGCCGCAAAGCGTGTTCTACGACCAGCGCATGCTCGACGACTTTGCCCACACACAGGAGGTTATAGCCGCTGTGCGCGGCATTCGCAACCAGAAAGGCCTTTCGCCCAAGGAGAGCCTCGACCTTTATGTGCGCGGCGAATATGCTGAAAGCTTCAACGGCCTGATAAAGAAGCTGGCCAACGTGGGCAAAATCAAAAACACCGCCGAGAAAATGGAGGGTGCCACGTCGTTTATGGTGGGCACTACGGAATACTACATACCGATGAGCCAGAACATCGACATGGCGGCCGAACGCGAGAAACTACAGGCCGACTTGAAATACATGGAAGGCTTCCTCGCCAGCGTTATGAAAAAACTCTCAAACGAGAAGTTCGTCAACGGAGCCCCGGAGAAGGTGGTGAACATCGAACGGCAGAAGAAAGCCGACGCCGAGCAGAAGATAGAGGCCTTGAAAGCGCAACTTGGAGCACTTGGAGTTTGACGGTGGCGATTGACTACAGGCTGAAAATAACAACCCAACGAACGTGAGCAGAACCATCTCTATTGTTAGAGGGGGGGGTAACACGGCAAAACGGAATAGGTTATCACCACATAAAAACAAAATCACCATGAAAACCGACTGTTATCTTAAAATTTTTTGCCGTGAAGTGGTATTTTTTGCCATCATGCTGTCATGCTCCATATCAAAAGCGCAGCCTGCAAGTTTCGTTGTTGCTGACACCATAGAGAGAAAATACTCCCACATCGAACTGAACTCCGAAAGGCTCAATGATGAGCCTTCGATCGACACTTGTACAATTGATCTCACCTTTGAAATAGGATTATTACAGTACTGCGAATTTCAGCTTATCCGTGACTGTACTCGTGATATAGAGGATGGAAAGGAGGAAAGCTATGAATAACACCAAAATCATCCAAATGATGGCTTTTGCACTTATGTTGTTTTGCGGCAAAGTCTTGTCGGCTCAGATTATCGACACTGTGAGGATTAACGACCCTCGCTTCCTGTTCTCTATTTTTACTGACTCAACGTACTTATGTAATACTGTTCATGACAACGCGCTGTTTCATCAAACACCAGTTCATCAAATAGATAAATACACTATTCACTAAAATACAATATGAAACAATTTGTCACAACTATTGCAGCTCTTGCCGCCTGCATTGCGGCGAATGCCCAAAGTGAACGACCGTTCAACATCACCGACGGCGGGCTGATGTACCGTTTTGAGAAGTCGAACCCGGCGGCACAGAGCGTGTATAGAGGCGACGTGCTGGTGGGCGAGCTGACGCTTACTTTCGAGGGTGACACGATCATGAGCAATGCAGGCGACCCGCAGAGGATAACCCAAGTAGGCGAACGCTCGTTCATAGGCGACCTCTCCGACGCACTGGTGATGATGCACAAAGGCGATGTGGCCACTTTCGGCATTCAGGCCGACGAACTGGCCAGGTTTCTCGACGAGAAGCAGATGCCTGCCGGATACAAAAAAGGCACCGGCATGCGGTTCTTCTACACCGTTAAAGTTGACGACATCATGACCCCGACCGACCTCGCCGCCGAGCAGGAACTCTACCTCGCCGAGATGAGCCAGCGCCACGCCGTCGAACCGGCATTGATCGAACGCTACATCAGCGAGCATCCGGCCAACTGGACGCAAACCAAAGACGGCATCTATGTCAATGTGCGCAAAGCCGGCAGCGGCAAAGCCGTGAAGAAAGGGCGTACCGTTAAGGCTGACTTCGTGGGGCGCACGCTCGACGGCATACTGTTCGACACCAGCAACGGCGATCTGGCCGCCCAGGGCGGTATGGCCACCGAAGGCCGTGTGTTCGGCCCACTGACCTACAAAGTCGGCGAACTGGCACTGATTGAAGGCTGGAACAAGGGCATCGAAGGCCAGAAGGCCGGCGCCGAACTGACGCTGGTAATCCCTTCAAGCATGGCCTACGGCTCGCAGGAAGCCGCCGGAATCCTTATGCCTTATACCCCTGTAGTGATCGACATCACCATCCTTGAAGTGAAATGAACTTCCTCGACATCATACTCGCCGTCCCGCTCTGCTGGTGCATCTACAAAGGCTTCCGGCGCGGCATAATATTCGAGCTTGCCATGCTGGCCGGCATCGTGGCAGGATGCTACCTGGCCATACACCTCGCCAAGACGGTGTCGGGCTGGATTGGCATCAAGGGCGAAGCCTCGGTGCTCGTGGCTTTTCTCATCATATTCGTGGCGGTGGTGTTTGGAGCATTCTTCCTCGGCAAATGTGCCGAAAACCTTGTCAAACTGGTCAAGGTCAACCTGCTCAACAAGATGCTGGGCGCAGTGCTGGGCATGCTGAAATGCGTATGCATATTGAGTGTGCTCACAAGTTTCGTGCTTATGGCCGACCCGCACGGCCATGTGATAACACAGGATGCCCGCAGCGGATCGGTGCTTTTCAATCCCGTCAACAAAGTGGGCACAACGCTCACCAAGCAGCTGAAAGCCTATGTTGTGCAGAAACGGGCAGAAAGGGCCGACCAGTGACCGTAAATCTAAGTTTTAAATAGAGTCCATTGTCCTCGAGGGCCGGCAATCCGTCTAAACTTTCAATCTCACAATACACCATGCTCATACTCGCGCCAATGCAAGGTCTTACGGAAGTGATGTTCCGCCGTGCATACGAACAGTGTTTCCCCGGCGCGTTTGACGGCAGCGTGGCTCCGTTCGTGTCGCTTACCCACGGCAACTGCGGCGGTCGCGAACAGCTCGACGACATACTGCCCGAAAACAACCGTGCGAGTATGCCAGTGACACCCCAGATATTGGGTCGCGAGCCGGAAGAATTTGTGCGTATGGCCGACAGCATGGCCGACCTCGGCTACGACGAGGTGAACTGGAACATTGGTTGTCCCATGCGCCGCATCGCTGCCAAACACCGCGGGAGCGGCATCCTCCCCTACCCTGCCGAAATACGCGAGGTGCTGGACTATGTTCTGCCTCGCATCAAGCCACGCCTCAGCGTCAAAATGCGCCTCGGTCACCGTTCGCCCGACGAAATATTCGACCTTATACCCATCCTCAACGACTATCCGCTTGCCAGCGTCACCATCCACGGACGCACCGGCAAACAGCAATATGGCGGCACTGTCGACAAAGAACGTGTGTTCGCAGCCGCCGGCATGCTGAAGGCGCCCTTTTTCTACAACGGCGACATCCGCACCGCCGCCGACTACAGTCAAATCGTTTCGGTCGGCAGCTGCTTGTCTGCTTTCCTCGGAGTGATGATAGGCCGCGGTGTCCTTTACGACCCAACATTACCGCTGAAAATCAAGGGCATTCAAGCCGACTACAACCAGCTCACCTTGCGTTTTGTCGCCACACTCTACGATTCCATCGAACAGCATTTCCACCACCCCACCCCACAACTTCGCAAGATGAAGGAGTACTGGTGCCTTGTAAGCAAAAGCCTGCACATATCCGAACAGAAAGCCCGTGCCATGCTGCGACTGCAAGGGGTGGCCGACTTCCGCAAATCAATCGACAGTTTAATCAATCAACCACAAACGCCTCAACAATGAAAAGACAACTCCTCGCAGCGATGCTCATACTGGCCGTGGCCATGCCTTTTGTGGCCTGCCACCAAAACAAATCCGACACCGCCAACCTCTCCGACAGCGAGAAACTCGACATT
>CAJONE010000069.1 GCA_905235855.1 uncultured Bacteroidales bacterium | reverse complement strand
ATGATCTCGATGCCGAGCTTCTCATCCTCGTTCTCGGGTTTCACACCGTCAAGTTTCTGTGCGGCGCGGATGAAAGCGGTGCCGCCGCCGGGGATGATACCCTCTTCGACGGCTGCACGTGTGGCGTGCAGGGCGTCGTCGAAACGGTCTTTCTTTTCCTTCATCTCGACCTCGGAGGCTGCGCCGACATAGATGACAGCCACACCGCCCGACAACTTGGCCAAACGCTCCTGCAGCTTCTCTCGGTCGTAGTCGCTCGTGGTCTTCTCAATCTGGGCTTTGATTTGGCCAACGCGGTTCTTGATCATCTCGCTGTCGCCGGCTCCGTTGACAATGGTAGTATTGTCCTTGTCGATGGTAACTTTCTCGCAGGTGCCGAGCATGTCGAGCGTTGCATCTTCGAGTTTGTAGCCTTTCTCTTCGCTGATTACGGTGCCGCCCGTAAGGATGGCAATGTCTTCGAGCATTTCTTTGCGGCGGTCGCCAAAGCCTGGTGCCTTCACAGCCACGACTTTCAAGCCGCCACGCAGACGGTTGACCACGAGGGTGGCCATGGCTTCGGTCTCAACATCCTCGGCGATGATAAGCAGTGCACGGCCACTCTTGGCCACCTGTTCCAGTATAGGAAGAAGTGTCTGCAAAGTACTGATTTTCTTGTCGTATATAAGAATCAGCGGGCTGTCGTAAGAGCATTCCATCTTCTCGGTGTCGGTGACGAAATAGGGGCTGATGTAGCCGCGGTCAAACTGCATGCCTTCAACAACCTTGACGGTGGTATCGATGCCCTTGGCGTTCTCGATGGTGATGACGCCATCCTTGGTGACTTTCTCCATAGCCTCGGCAATGATATCACCTATCTGGCTGTCGTTGTTGGCGCTGATGGTGGCCACCTGACGAATCTTGCTGATGTCGCCGCCCACTTCCTGACTCTGTTCCTTGATACTCTTCACTATTTCGGCAACGGCTTTGTCGATACCGCGCTTGAGATCCATCGGGTTGGCACCGGCGGTGACGTTTTTCAGGCCAGTGTTGACGATTGCTTGAGCAAGTACAGTGGCGGTGGTGGTGCCATCGCCAGCCTGGTCGTTGGTCTTCGAGGCCACTTCTTTCACCATCTGTGCGCCCATGTTCTGGATGCCGTCCTCAAGTTCGATTTCCTTTGCCACGGTCACGCCGTCTTTTGTCACCTGCGGAGCACCGTATTTCTTGTCAATAACCACGTTGCGGCCTTTCGGTCCGAGGGTCACTTTCACTGCGTTTGCCAGTTCGTCGACACCCTTGCGAAGCTGCTCGCGGGCATCATTGTTGAAAACTATCTGTTTTGCCATAATTTTAGTGTTTTGTGATTAGTGATTAGTGAATATGTTTCCACTAATCGATTGATTGATTTTTGTTTTTTTCCGGGAGATGCGTGCAGCGTATTTGTCGAATCACTGTTCACTCATCACCATTCATTAGATTTTAGATGATAGCGTAAATGTCGCTTTCTTTCATAATCATATACTTCGTGCCGTCGATATCGACTTCGGTGCCGCTGTATTTGCCATAAAGCACATGGTCGCCCACCTTTACGGTCATATCGTGATCTTTCGTGCCTGCACCCACGGCAACAACTTTGCCGCGCTGGGGTTTTTCTTTAGCGGTATCGGGGATGATGATTCCTGATGCGGTCTTCTGTTCTGCTTCGGCCGGTTCAATCAGAACACGGTCTGCTAACGGTTTAATGTTCATAGCGTTAAAAATTAATTTGTTAATATTCATTTGTTTTTTAATTTTCGGTCAATATCCGTTCCGTCAAACTTGTCATGAATTAATCTTGACAGACACAAACTGCCTAACAATCGCCGTGCCAAAATGCCACTTGCTGACATAATGCTGACATATTGTCACACCAGTGCAAAATAGAATGACAATTAGCAATAAAACACAGTTTCTCACGTTTTTTTATCAATCGTTACCATTGTCAATGAAAAAAATCATTCTGCCGATTCTCTTTTGTGTATCGATGTTGACCGCTGTCGCGCAAGAAAATCCTCGACGTTTCGACGGTGGCATCATAGTGGGATTCAACCTTTGCCAGATTGACGGCGACAACTCGGCACACTACACCCATTTCGGAATGCACGGTGCTGTGCAAACATCGTTCACGTTAGGCAAGGACCTCTATTCGCCATGGCGCATGATAGTCGAACTCGGCGTAACAGAGAAAGGAGCCAACCAGAACAACACAAACGTCAAAACCAATCTGCTCTATGTCGAGATGCCGGTCATGGCAAGCTACAGTTTCCTCGACAACAACCTGCGCATCGCCGCAGGCGTGGCTCCCGCTTTCCTCGCAAAAGCCAAGGTTCTCGATGCCAAAATGGAAGATCCCGAAGCCGCAAAAGCCTACCGGCGCATGGACTGGCTGCCACTCTGCATAGACATTTCCTATTTCATAGCCGGGCATTTCGGCATCAACTTCCGATTCAACGCATCCATGCTCACCATCATCGACAACCCATCCAAAGGAACCTATCGCATAGTTAAAACCAACAAGGGCGCATTCAACAACTATCTAAGTCTCAACTTCGAATACCGATTCTGACGTTTTGCGGCCCCCAACGCTCGTTCATCTGAACATTCCAACAACATAAAAAAATGCAAATCAAAGAAATAATCGACTATCTCGACCTTCTTTACCCACTCAGCCTCCAAGAGGACTACGACAACGCCGGCCACAAGGTGGGCGATGCCACACAACAGCTGACAGGAATCCTTGTAACACTTGACGTCACCGACGATGTGATAGACGAAGCTCTCGCATCTGGATTCAATCTCGTTGTAAGCCACCACCCAATGATTTTCGCCGGGCTAAAAAGCCTTGTGCCTACCAACACGCAGACCAGAATGCTTAACCGACTAATAAAGAACGACATCTGCGTTTATTCGGCCCACACCAACCTCGACAATCTGCCTGGCGGTGTCAGCTTTATTCTCGGAGAAAAACTTGGGGTGCGCAACCTGAAAACGCTGAAACCGATGTGTCCCGGAAAATCAAAACAGCAACCGGTTCAAACCGACGCCAACCTCGTCACTGCAGAGCAACAACCTGGCGGCGGTGCAATTGGCGAGCTTGACACGCCCCTACCCTACCGCGACTTTGTGGAACGCGTGAAACGTGTGCTCCAGCTGCCAATGATAAAATGCTCTACCAACCCACCCTCCGATGTCAAGTGCGTGGCTCTTTGTGGTGGCTCGGGCTCGTTTCTCATCGACGAAGCAGCCCGCCAACATGCCGACATCTACCTCACCTCCGACATAAAATACCACGACTATCAAAAAGCTGTCGGAACTATTCACCTCGCCGACATCGGACACTACGAAAGCGAACAGTTTGCACAAGAATTGATTTACAACGACATTATAAAAAAATTTAGTAATTTTGCGTGCCGGATAACGAAAGCAAAAACATCGTATATACAATATATATAGTTGAACAACATACGCTTATTCATCCAACAGGAATTATAAACATTATTCAAATATCCAAAACACAATGGCAAAAAAAGTTTCGACAAAGAAATCGTCCGAGATTGAAAACACACAGGCCAAAGAAATCATCAGGCTCGACATTGACGAAAAAGTGGAGCAACGCTTAATTGCACTCTACACGCTCCAAACCGTAGACTCGAAAATCGACAAAATACAAATCATCCGTGGCGAGCTGCCACAGGCAATCGAGGACTTGGAAGACGAAATTGCAGGCCTGGAGACCCGAATATCCAACCACAACAGCGCCATCAAGGAAACCGAGGCCGCCATTGCAGCCCGCAAAAACGAGATCGCCGAGCATGAAGCGATACTGAAAGACAACGAGAAAAAGATGGACAACGTGCGCAACAACCGCGAGTACGAGTCACTCAACAAGGAAGTGGAGTTCCAGAACCTCGAAATACAGCTCTGCGAACGTCGCAACAAAGAAGGGTTGGCAAAAATAGCCGAAATCAAACAACACATTGAGGCTGCCAACCAACTGCTCGAAAACCGTAAAGCCGACCTCAAAACCAAGAAAGACGAGCTGGACGATATCATCAAGGAAACAGAGAAAGACGAAGAACGCCTTGCAAAAAAATCGAAAGAACAGGAGCAATATATTGAAGAGCACTATCTTAAAGCCTACAAACGTATCCGTCAGGCCGCCCGCAACGGTCTTGCAGTAGTGCCTATCGACCGCGATGCCTGCGGCGGCTGCTTCAACAAGATTCCGCCTCAGCGCCAGACCGAAATCAAGATGCACAAAAAAGTTATAGTCTGCGAATACTGTGGACGCATACTCGTCGACGACGACATTGCGCGCCGCGTAGAAGAATCCCTCGAAAACTAACCTTGCCGGCAGACTGTCACGTATCTCACATTAACAAACAAAAGACTCATCTTTCAATTGCAATGACACACTATATTTCATCAGAAGGGCTTACGCTGAAAAAAATAGAGGAAATCATCAACAACAAAATGGACATCGCCCTGAGCGACGATGCCATTGCACGCATCACCAAATGCCGCGACTACCTCAACAACAAGATGGAAAACCAGAAGGAGCCCATCTACGGCGTAACGACTGGCTTCGGTTCGCTGTGCAACATATCCATCAGCAAGGAAGAGCTCAGCCAGCTCCAGAAAAACCTTGTCATGAGCCACGCCTGCGGCGTTGGCGACGAGGTGCCACACGAAATAGTAAAACTCATGCTTCTGCTTAAAGTGCAGAACTTCAGTTTCGGCTACAGTGGAGTGCAACTCGAAACGGCGCAACGACTCATCGACTGCTACAACAGCGACATCCTGCCCGTGGTCTATCAGCAGGGTTCGCTCGGTGCAAGCGGCGACCTCTGCCCACTTGCCAACCTCATGCTGCCTACCGTGCTCGGTATGGGCGAAGTGTACAACAAGGGCGTGAAAACCGATGTGTCGAACATCTATATCGAAAAGGGCTGGAAACCCATCACCCTGCAAAGCAAGGAAGGGCTTGCCCTGCTCAACGGCACACAGTTCATGAGCGCCTACGCCATCTGGAACATCCTAAAGGCACAACGGCTCAGCAAACAGGCCGACATGATTCTCTCGTTGAGCCTTGACGCCTTCGACGGACGCATTGAACCGTTCTACGAGTCTCTCCACAAAGTCAGACCACACAAGGGACAGTTCGAAACCGCTGCCGCTGTTCGCAAATACACAGACGGAAGCGACCTCATCAAACGACACAAAGAGCATGTGCAGGATCCGTACAGTTTCCGCTGCGCTCCGCAAGTGCACGGCGCTGCAAAAGACACCATACGCTACGTGGCCAGTGTGATTGAAACCGAAATAAACTCGACCACCGACAATCCTATAGTGCTGCCCGACGAGGATCTCGTCATCAGCGGTGGTCATTTCCACGGCGAACCGCTTGCCATGGTGCTCGACTTTCTGGCCATTGCCGTGGCCGAACTCGGCAATATCAGCGAACGGCGCTGCTACCAGCTTATCGATGCAAAACGAGGCCTGCCAAGTTTTCTCGTGGCCAAACCAGGACTCAACAGCGGTTTCATGATTCCGCAATATGCAGCTGCCGCCATCGTAAGCCAAACAAAACAATACTGCACTCCGGCCAGCGTCGACAGCATACCGTCGAGCCAAAACCAGGAGGACCTTGTATCCATGGGTGCCAACGCCGCAACAAAGTGCTACAAAGTGCTCGAAAACGTGGAGCGCGTCTTGGCCATTGAACTTTTCAACGCAGCCCAGGCTCTCGACTTCCGCCATCAGGAAGGACTTAAGAGCAGCCCATTCATCGAAAAGCTTGTCGAGGACTACCGCAGTTGTGTCCCATTTGTCGACATTGACCAGATAATGTACAAACACATACACAGCAGCGTCAAGTTCCTGCAGACAATGGAGGTGAAATAAATTATCCCCCCCCTCCGTCGACAATACTCACACGTTAAAACGCTGCCGCACGATGTGCGGCAGCGTTTTAACGTGTATATACTACGGTTCTTTGTCGTTCTCAAATTTTCTTCCATTAAAAAAACGGCCCGGAATATCCGAGCCGCTACATAATAGTGTAGACATTCGTGTGCCGCTACCTGAGCAGCATAACGGTGCCAATGACCTTGTTCCAAACGTTGGGTTCAACCTCGTTGCGGTAACGGGCGATATAGGTGTAGGCCGCGCGAGGACACTCGACACCGTGGTGGTCACCACGCCACCCTTCCTCAAGAGTGTTGGTGTGGAACACCAGCAATCCCTCGCGAGTGTAGATATATAGTTCGTACTCTACAATTCCGTGGCCAATGGGGGCGAAAGTCTTGTTTATATTCAGGTTGGGCGTGAATACGTTGGGGAACCAGAGGTTGCTCTTGCGCACATAAAGGACAGTGTCAAGCACGTTGGTGCAGATGCCGTTGACCGAGACGAGCGAGACGCGAACCGAGTCGTCGTGGCAAGAGGCGCGCCCGCTTATGGCAGTTTCGGTCGAGACTTCCACATCGTCGACATACCAAGTGAGCTGCTGTGCGTTAGAGCTGGCCGAAGTGGCAGTCCAATCAAGGTTGTCGCAGGTGAGGAACGGCGGGTTGAACACCAGGTCGGATATGGGCAGCAACAGCGGGGTAAGATGTATCGAAGCCGTGGCCGGACAAATCAAATTGGCACCGTAGCCGGCAGTGAGGGTATAGTCGGTAGGACGCGACGGGTTGACCGAAATCTCGGAGCGGTTGCGCTGATAGTCAAGATCAGGGTCAGCCGGCGATGCACTCCAGCGGATATTCGCCTCGGCATTGACAGTTCCGGTAACTTCATAATGTGCCAGTTCGCACGAATGGAATTCAGACACGCTTACCGTTAGTTGCGGACGAGCGACTACCTGCAAGGCCACAATGCTGTCGCAGTTGTTGGATGCAGTGAGCGTGACAGTGTGTTGTCCGGCAGGATAGGATTGTCCGTGGTAGGAGAAGCGATCGCCAAAGCAGACAGTGTCGGTCTCGGCTCCATAGCGGGTGTTGTTGACCGTCAAGTGCAGATGGATAACGCTGTCGCATCCGGCACGGTTGGTTATAGTGTGCGAAGGCTCATTGGTCGAGGCAGTGTATGTCTGTCCGTTGATATTCCAAACATAACTGTCGCAAGCCGTAACCGACACAACCGACGACGAACTGTTGCGTATGGTGAGATTGAGGTGAACGGTCGAATCACAACCGGCAGCATTGGGGCTGGCGTCGACCGAAGGCTGTGTGGTCGAAGTATAGTAGGTACGGCTGTCCATAGGCCAGAGGTAGCTGTCACACTCGTTGTGGACATCATAACCGTGAGTTGAGTTTTTAATAGTGAGATTGAGCACAACTGTGGAGTCACATCCCACGGAGTTGGCGTTTTGCATGGTAATGCGTGGCGCCGAAGGACTTGTGCAAGCAACCGATTGCGTGTATGCCTGCCCGTTATGCGACCAGATGTATTGGTCGCAGGCCTCCTTGTCGTCACACCCCGTGGTGGAGTGGTTGATGGTAAGATACATCGTATCGGCACCGTTACACGTGCCCATGGTGTAAGTGTCGACAATCACATCAGAGGAGGTGCGGGTGTAACTGTGTCCGCGGATGGTCCAGGTGTAGGTGTCGCAGGCTGTCATGTAGTGCGGTGTGTATTCGCTGTGGTATACC
>CAJONE010000068.1 GCA_905235855.1 uncultured Bacteroidales bacterium | reverse complement strand
GAAAGCAGCGGCAGCCGCTCCGGCAGCAGCACCGGCGACACCCGCTGCTGCCCCCACAGGCGCAGGCTCCAAAGTGACCACCCCACTTCCGGGCACCATTCTCGACGTGTTCGTAAACGTGGGCGACAAGGTGACCGCAGGCCAGCGCGTGGTGCTGCTTGAGGCCATGAAGATGGAAAACAACATCGAGTCCGACGTGGCCGGCACCGTAACAGAGGTGAAGTGCCGCAAGGGCGACAGCGTGCTCGAAGGCGACGTGCTCGTGGTGATTGGATAAACGAGCCATTACGGCTTATGCATCCTCATTCGGGCATAAACCACAACAAGGCCTATAATATTAACCGAAACAACAACAAACTGAATAAACGATGATAACTTTAGCAACAGGCGGCTTCATGGAATTTATGTCGACCCAGCTCCTGCAGTTCCTGCAGTATACTGGTTTCGCCAACGTCACATGGGGCCACATAGCAATGATAGTCATAGGACTGGTGTTCATATTCCTCGGCATCAAGAAGGAGTTTGAGCCCCTGCTCCTCGTACCTATCGGATTCGGAATGCTGATAGGCAACATACCGTTCTATCCTGGCCTGAAAATCGGTATCTACGAAACCGGCTCGGTTCTGAATATCCTGTACCACGGAGTGCAGAACGGCTGGTATCCGCCACTGATTTTCCTCGGCATCGGAGCAATGACCGACTTCTCGGCGCTGCTTTCCAACCCGAAACTGTTCCTCATAGGCGCTGCAGCCCAGTTCGGCATTTTCGCGGCCTATATGGGAGCCCTGGCACTGGGTTTCCAGCCCAACGAGGCCGGCGCCATCGGCATCATAGGCGGAGCCGACGGCCCGACAGCCATCTTCCTGAGCTCGCAGCTGGCTCCCGACCTGATGGGCGCCATCGCAGTGTCGGCCTACTCGTATATGGCTCTCGTGCCGGTTATACAGCCTCCCATCATGCGCCTCTGCACCACCAAGAAGGAACGCCTCATACGCATGAAGCCCCCTCGCCAGGTGTCGAAACTCGAAAAAATCACCTTCCCGATTCTTGGTCTGCTTTTCTGCGCCTTCATCGTGCCGTCGGGTCTGCCGCTGCTCGGCATGCTTTTCTTCGGCAACCTGCTTAAGGAGAGCGGTGTGACCAAACGTTTGAGCGACGTGGCCAGCAACGCCATAGTGAACATGTGCACGCTGCTCATCGGCATCACGGTGGGTGCGTCGACCCAGGCCACCACGTTCCTCACGGGCAAGTCGGTGCTCATCTTCGCATTGGGAGCGGGCTCGTTCATCGTGGCCACGTTCACCGGCGTGCTTTTCGTCAAGTTCTTCAACCTCTTCCTGAAAGAGGGCAACAAGATCAACCCGCTTATCGGCAACTCGGGCGTGAGCGCCGTGCCCGACGCAGCCCGCGTGTCGAACAACGTGGGACTGGAATACGACAAGACCAACTACCTGCTGCAGCACGCCATGGGTCCGAATGTGGCCGGCGTGGTGGGTTCGGCAGTGGCCGCCGGTATCCTGCTAGCCTTCCTGCACTAATCGGGAAACAGCCGCAGGACATCGCAACCCCACATAAAAAACAACCTTTCGCAGACCGCCGCATGGCAACCACAATCCATTCGGCGGTCTGTTTTTTTCCAAAAAAAATGCAACAACCGTATATCATATCCAATAAACTGATAGACAACTCTATCAACGAGCTTTCCATGCAACAGGCACTGAAAAGTTGCCTATCCGTAGATGGCATTGTAACTGTGAAAATCGCCACCGGATATTGGGATCTGCCAGGCCTGGCTTTGGTAGCTGACGAAATGCGGCTCTTTCTCGGTAGGGAGGGCACACGCCTGCTGCTGCTCATAGGAAAAGACCCATATGTATATGCCTCGCAGGTCAAAAATCCCAAATATAAGGACAAAAATTATCCTGCCGACTTCATCCGCACGGATTTGTGCGAGTTGGAACCAACAGAGGAGTTTGAGAATGCCGTGCGCCTTCTGTTGGATTTCTGCACAGACGAGCCCAACGCCAAAATCCAGATACGCGTTTTTAGCAAGAATGAGGACGACGAAACGCAGTTTCTCCATTCTAAATGCTACATCTTTGACGGCCAGAACGCAGGCATCGGCTACGGCATAATAGGCAGTTCCAACTTTACACAAAAAGGACTACAGGGCAATGCCGAACTCAATTACCTGGAAAGCAACACAATAAACGTTTTGTCGACGACGACTATTCCCAATCACAAAAGCCATGTACAATGGTTTGATGAGAAGTGGAATATCGCTGAGCCGTGGAACAAGGAGTTTCTGGAACAGGTATTGAAGCAAGCACCCATCACCAAGAAAGTCGAGCATAAGGAACAAGAAAAAGATGAGCCATTCACCCCATACGAGCTATACATTAAACTGCTGCAAATCAAGTTTGGTGATATTGTAGACAAATCTCTCAGTCAGCAGATAGAGACCTATCTGCCGGAAAACATCCACAAACTGGAATATCAGATTGAAGCCGTCAAACGCTGTATCGGTATCATGCACGAACACGGCGGCTTTATGCTGGCCGACGTGGTGGGACTTGGCAAAACAATTATCGGTACGCTCATCATCAAGCGCTTCCTGTCTGTTCCCGAGGATGACGGGCGCGAGCGCAAAGTGTTGGTCATTACCCCTCCTGCCATTCAATCGGGTTGGAAGAAGACCATTGCCATGTTCGACAAAGATTCTGACGAGAGAATTGCACCATACATTGACTTCATCACAACCGGACGTATCGGAAATGTTGCCGACGACGAAGGCTGGGAAGATGACGATGATGATAGCGGCGACTCAGGCGATTTCGATGAAACACTACAGGAAAAGAATTATGGCCTTATCGTTATCGACGAGAGCCATAAGTTCCGCAACAGTGCCACATTGATGTATCAGTCGCTTGACGAACTGATACAAAAGATTGGTTCTAATACTGGGGTGTATCCATACGTGGGACTTCTTTCCGCCACACCGCAGAACAACCGCCCAAACGACTTGAAGAACCAGATTTACCTCTTTGAGCGCAACCACAATGACAGCACATTGAAGAAAGCCGAAAGTGGAAATATCGAGAAGTTCTTTGCCGATGTCAATCGGGAATATGAACTGCTGATTGACAGAAGCAACAACATTCCGGCAGATGAGCGCCGACGACGTTTGGATGCTGTTTCGAAACAACTGCGAGACTGCGTGCTGAGCGATATTCTGGAACGCCGCACAAGAACCGATGTTGAGAGATATTACAAAGACGATATGGAGTCTCAGGGGCTGGTGTTTCCAAAAATTGTCGGTCCAAACAACCTGGAATACGTCATGGACGAAGAGCTGACACAGCTATTCTCCGACACAATGACAATCATAGCCCCCACCGAAGAGGAAAAGATGCAGACCGACGAATGGCTAAGATATTTCCGCTATCGTGCCATTGAATATTTTGTCGACCCCTCCAACGAATGGAAACATATAGGCCGAGGCAACCGTGGAGTTAACGACGTGGCCAAACAGCTTGCCACCATCATGCAGATTCTTCTCGTGAAACGTCTCGAAAGCTCGTTCACGGCATTCACACAATCCATGTTGAACCTGCGCCGCTACACGGAAAACATGATTAAGATGTGGGAAAACGACACCATCTTTGTCTGTCCGCAAATTGACGTGAACAAAGAACTCGACTATGAAGCCAAGACACGCAAACGTGGCAAGCGTGTTTCGTTCAACGATTGTGTAGAGGAGATCAGAGCCAAGATAGAGAAGCTGACTGAACAGGGGCGAAACGAGAAGGGTCAGAACGCGGAATATCGGCGCAAAGACTTCAAAGAGGAATACTATATCCAACTGAAAGAAGACTTCAGGCTCATTTCGAATCTCTACGACCGATGGGCAAAAAACCCGCAAGACCCAAAGTTTGATGCCTTCAAAGAAAACATCAAGCCAGAACTGTTTAATCCAACAAAAAACACCTCAGGGAAATTGGCCATTTTCTCTGAAGCCATCGATACGGTCCAGTCGCTTGCGAGAGCTGTAAAGGCAAAGGGATATAAGCCTCTTGTCATCACTGCCGCCAATCGCGACGAACTGGAACATACAATTGAAGCGAACTTTGATGCCAATTACGAAGGTGAATGGAAGAACGATTACAACGTCTTAATCACAACCGAGGTGCTGGCCGAAGGTGTCAACCTACACCGTGCCAATGTCATTCTGAACTACGACACACCCTGGAACTCCACCCGACTGATGCAGCGCATAGGTCGTGTGAACCGTATCGGCAGCAAGGAGCCATTTGTCTATGTCTACAACTTTATGCCAAGTGCCGAAGGCGACGCCCAAATACAGCTTGTCCGCAAGGCACACACCAAGTTGCAATCTTTTCATGTCCTCTTTGGCGAAGACAGCAAAATTTTCTCAGAAGAGGAAAGCGTAGTGCATTACGATTTAGCCAAAGCTGTAGATGGCGAGGAATCGCCTTTGCAAAAGTATGTATTTGAGCTGAAGCATTATAAAGAGACTCACCCCGACCGTTACCGGCAAATAAAACTGGCCGACAACAATTGGCAGATTGCACAGGCAGCAAGCGGCACGGCCTATTTCATCGTTAAAGCGCCGCGCTCGGCAAGACTGGCCATCAGAATAGACGCTGAAGGAAATGCCCGGATTATTTCTTTGCTTGAACTGCTCGAAGAAATGCGGGTTGACGAAAACGTCAGGCGAGTCCCGCTGCCCGACAACTGGCAACAGTTGTCGGCAGATTCCCTAAAGACATATAACCAGTACTTTGTCCGCATCAACAAGTCAAGGGCCGGCGACAAGGCTACGGCTGCCAAGGAAACGCTGGTGAAGATAAACAGCACACCCGGTTTGTCACCTCAATCCAAGATCTTGCTGAAAAACGCCCGTAAATTGGTTGACCGAGGCAGCTTCGATATTATCAAAAAAGTATTGGCTATCGGTCGGGAACTTGAAGAGCGTGAGTCCAGCCTTTTTGCCATAGAGCAACAAGACATCGACGAGATTCTGGATCGGGAAATCGGTAAACTTGTAGCCCATGTTGAAAGCAAGCAGGGCGAAGCATCCATTGTATTAGGAACCATCAAATAAAACAACTATCCCATGAACAAGGAGTCACTAAAAGAATATCTGAGCAGCCGGTATCAAGGCTGTAGTTCATTCCTCAACAACGTCATTTTCCCCATTTTCGGAGAAGAAAACTTTGAGGATGGTTTTGAGGCTGAACTTCTTGACAGCCAGCCCGAACGAAAACAACTGGCAGAAGCCACGGGCATTCGCAGCATAAAGCAGGTCGGAATGATGTATGTCGGTGTCGAGCCATTGCAGATTTTCGATGTGACCGTCAGCGACCGCGTCGTGATGGAGCGTAACCGTGTTAACATTCAGCGGCTCATACGCAGCGTCATGGATCAGTTCTCCTGTGCCTTCATGCTGTTCCACTATGAGGACGACACCCGCTGGGACTGGCGTTTCACCTATTGCCGTAAGAGTGGCAACAAGGAACAGTCCACCGACAGCAAACGATATACGTTCCTGCTCGGTCCGGGACAGTCGTGCCGCACGGCGACAGAAAATTTCATGGCACTTTACGAGAAACGGGAGACAATAACAACTGATGATATTACAGACGCGTTCTCTGTCGAGGCACTCACAAGACAATTCTATAAGGATTTGTTCGAATGGTTCCAATGGGCCGTCGAGCCGACATCTAATGTCACTTTCCCGAACAACACCACCATCGAAGACGACGACAGGGAAGATATTGAAATCAAGCTAATACGCATGATAACCCGAATCATGTTTGTATGGTTCATCAAAAAAAAGGATCTGGTGCCAAGCCGAATCTTCGACCCCAACTTCCTCTCCACTATCCTGAAAGACTTCGACCCGCATAGCACAACCGTCGGCAACTACTACAATGCCATCCTGCAAAATCTCTTTTTTGGCACACTGAACCGTGCCGTAAAAGACGAGGACGGAAACACCCGCAAATTCGCCGTCTCGAAAACCCGCGATGTAAAAAACCTCTACCGCTATGCCGAAATGTTCTCGATAAGCGAACAGGAAGCTGTCGAATTGTTTGCCGAAGTTCCATTTCTCAACGGTGGCCTGTTCGAGTGTTTGGACAAAACCAAGTATATCGATGGCGTAAAGCGGTTCTACAACTTCGATGGCTTCAGCCGCAATGAAGCCCGGTTTGCCGATGGGCGCTTCAAGCATCGCGCGGTTATTCCCAACAATCTTTTCTTTGACACAAAGAAAGGTTTGTTTTCCATTCTCTCGCGCTATAACTTCACCATCGAAGAAAACTCGCCCGAAGAACAGCAAGTGGCACTCGACCCCGAACTGCTCGGCAAGGTGTTCGAAAACCTATTGGGTGCTTACAACCCCGAAACCAAGGAGACCGCCCGAAACCAAAGCGGCTCGTTCTACACCCCTCGTGAGATTGTGAACTACATGGTGGACGAAAGCTTGATTGCCTACCTTGGCGACTCGCCTTTTGTCCGTTCCTTGTTCAGCAACGACTTCATATACGACGACAAGCAGAAGCGCGAATACAAGAAAGTGGCTAACAAGTTGAAATCCGTCAAGGCACTCGACCCCGCATGCGGTTCGGGCGCGTTTCCTATGGGCTTGCTAAACCGAATGATGGATATTATAGGTCGTATCAGCCCCGATGAAAACGTTTATGACTTGAAACTTGCCATAATCGAGAACTGCCTGTATGGCAGCGACATTCAGAGCATTGCAGCACAAATCACAAAACTGCGCTTTTTCATTTCCCTGATTTGCAACTGCGAGAAGGATGCTTCTAAACCCAACTTTGGCATCCCGACACTCCCGAACCTCGAAACCAAGTTCGTGTCAGCAAACACTCTTATCTCAAAGAAAAAGAGAGAGGCACAGGGCAACATATTCGAGAATCCCGATATAGAACCGACAAAAAACGAACTGGCAAAAATCCGACACGAGCATTTCTCCGCCAAATCGGCATCGACGAAGCACCGGTTAAGAGAGAAAGACCATGAACTACGAGAAAAACTGGCCGAACTCCTGTCCAACGACAACGACTTTGCTCCAGAGGATGCCAAGCAGCTGGCCGCTTGGAACCCCTACGACCAAAATGCCGTCAGCCCGTTCTTCGACCCGGAATGGATGTTTGGTGTGAAAGACGGATTCGACATAGTGATTGGCAATCCGCCATACATTCAGTTGCAGAGTGACGGCGGTAAATTAGGCAAAATGTACCAACCTTGTGGCTACAAAACCTTTGCAAGCACGGGCGATATATACTGCCTGTTCTATGAACGTGGACACCAGTTGTTGAAACAAGGTGGTCACTTGTGTTATATCACCTCCAACAAATGGATGCGTGCGGGATATGGTGAGAAAATCCGCGAGTTTCTCGCCACGCACACCAACCCGATGCTGCTGATTGACTTTGCAGGGGTGAAAATATTCGAGAGTGCAACGGTGGACACGAACATTCTCCTTTTTGCCAAGGACACCAACAGGCACCAAACAGTGTGTGCCGTCACCAACAAACAGAATAAAGACAGCGTAAAGAATTTGAGCAATTTCGTGCAGCAACAGGGAACTGAGTGCGAGTTTAAGGATAGCGACAGTTGGGTGATTTTGTCACCCATAGAGCAAAGCATTAAACGCAAAA
>CAJONE010000067.1 GCA_905235855.1 uncultured Bacteroidales bacterium | reverse complement strand
CAACCTCCGACCGAGAAAACTTTTGAACTTCGATACCCCCAAACTTAAATTTATGCTATATTTGCACAACTGTGTTGCACTTGGTAGTTGAGTCTACATATTACACTGAAACACCGTTAAACGGACAGATTCGGGGAATTTGTGTACTTTTGCAAAAGATTTTGTTTTTCACCCTTCTCCCTTAAGGGTTAAATTTCAGGTTTTTAGTTTATTTTTTTGTTATGTTGGACAAACTTGAAGCCATAAACACACGATACCTCGAGATAGAGCAGCAGATGAACGATCCCGGCATCACGTCGGACATGAAACGCTATGTGAAACTCAGCAAGGACTATAAGGACCTGCAACCAGTGGTGAAAGCCTACCACGACTACAAGTCGTTGCTCGACACCATAGCCGAGTGTAAGGAACTGCTTTCTACTGAAAAAGACGAAGAGCTGCGCGAGATGGCCAAAGAGGAGCTCACCGAAAGCCAGCAACGCAAAGAGAAAATGGAAGAGGAGATACGCATCATGCTGATTCCCGCTGATCCGCAGGATTCGAAAAACGCCGTGGTAGAGATCCGCGGCGGCACTGGCGGTGACGAGGCCTGCCTCTTTGCGGGCGACCTTTTCCGCATGTATACGCGATATTGCGAAAAACGGCACTGGAAAATTGAGATTGTGGACTTTAACGAGGGGACAGCCGGCGGCTACAAGGACATAACCTTCAACGTTACCGGCGAAAAAGTCTATGGCACACTGAAATACGAAAGCGGAGTGCACCGAGTGCAACGGGTTCCGGCCACCGAGACACAGGGACGAGTACACACATCGGCAGCCGCCGTAGTGGTTCTGCCCGAAGCCGAGGAGTTCGATGTGGATTTGAACATGTCGGATGTCCGCATCGACACATTCTGTGCGTCGGGGCCTGGCGGCCAGTGTGTGAACACGACCTACTCGGCTGTGCGTCTGACTCATATCCCAACAGGCATCGTGGTGAGTTGCCAGGACCAAAAATCGCAGATAAAAAACAAGGAGAAAGCGATAATGGTGCTACGCACCCGCCTGTACGAACGCGAGTACAACAAGTATATGGAAGAGATGTCGTCGAAACGCAAAACACTGGTAGCGACAGGCGACCGCAGCGAGAAAGTGCGCACATACAACTACCCCCAATCACGGGTGACAGACCACCGCATAGGTTACACCATGTATAACCTGCCAGCCTTTATGGACGGCGACATCCAAGACCTGCTTGACGCTATACAGTTGGCTGAAAACGCCGAAAAACTAAAGGAGACCGTGGGCTGAAACAATTCGAAAGCCCAAGCACTTTTCTCACAACCAACAACATTAAACGCAAGGAGCAGACGAACGCCACCGGCCAAGCCTCCCACTACACCGTCCGAACAGTTGCCCAGCGACAGGCAATGAAAGCCATCGCCGCAAAGACAACCCCCAAAGTCTATCAATACTCCCTCCTGAAATAGTGCAATGATTCTCCTCAGCGGAACAGACCGTTGCTGTAAGCGAAATGGGATGCGCTACATTTTCGGAGTGAAGGACTCCTTGTTGTTGCCATATATTTCACGGAAAAGGTACTTCGCCGACAGTACAGCTATTTTACCGCCACGCTTTGTGACGACTTTTTCGTTGCGTGACGACTTCTCCTTCAGCATACGCCAGTCGGAGAGAGCCAGCCCATAGCAGATCTTGCTTCGTAGTTCTTTAGCTTCTTCTTCCGACATAGTCTTCAATTTGTTGAAAGGTTTCGGTATCGTGGATAGTTGTGGCCAGATCCTTCCCACCCTCGGCCACGAGGACACGGTTTAGCGACGAGTTGTCGAACAGTACCCAATAGTCGACACATGGCATATAGAGGTCGAACAGGTGTTCCAAACCTAAACGGTAGCGGCGGTGGATGATTGATTTGGGAACATCGTGGCCCCCGGCCTCGACGCGTTTGGCTACACGCAATTCGGCCATTTCTGGCGATTCGAGCCAAAAGTAAAGCAGACTACAGCGGTAGCCCCGCTGCTGTGCTTTGATGATTAGTTGTTTATATGTACGCGGCGACAGCGTGGTTTCGATGGCGAAAGTGGCATCCTGCGACAGCAGTTCGTCCACCCGCTTCACAAGCAGACGGCCAGCCTGCACCATGACGCTTTCGGGATGGAATGGCGAAAGGCCACGCGCAATCTCATCGGCATTGACAAACTCCTGACATCCGAGTATTTCGGGCAGCACCGTGTAGGAGGCCGTAGTTTTCCCAGCACCATTGCATCCCGCTATGATATATAGTTGTTTGGAGTATTCCATTTGTTAAAGTAACGGCAATAATGTTGGATTATTGTATTAAGCCAACCATCCGCTTTGTACGTGTTGAGACCATATCGGACAATGTGTTCAAACTTCCCAAGAGGCTCCATCCTTGCCGTCTTTCACCGTGACACCGAGCGAGCCGAGGGCGTCCCTTATTTTGTCGCTTGTAGCCCAGTCCTTGTTGGATTTGGCGGTGGCTCGTATGTCGAGAATCATTTGCATCAGACCGTCGATCAAGGCGCTGTTGTCGCCTGAGGCCTCATCGCGCAGCCCCATGATTTCGAACACAAAACTGTCGAACAGCGATTTTAGTTCGTCGATGTCGGACTGTGTGAAGGTGGCGTGGTGGTCGTTGACAGTGTTGATAAGCTTGGCCGCGTCGAAAAGGTGGCTTATAACGACTGGCGTGTTGATGTCGTCATTCATCGCCTCGTAGCATTTCTCGCGATAACCCTTCACGTCGACCGACGAAACCTTCGAAGGACGCAGTTTGCCGAGAGTGTGGTAGGCCTGCATTAGGCGTTCGTAGCCCTTCTGTGCGGCTTGCAGAGCCTCGTTGCTGAAATCCACCGTACTGCGGTAATGAGCTTGAAGTATGAAAAAACGAATCGTCATGGGCGAATAGGCCTGTTCGAGCATCTCCTTGCCATCGCCGTCGAGGTGGCTGCCGGAGAAGAACTCGTCGAGGGTAATGAAGTTGCCGAGAGACTTGCCCATCTTCTTGCCGTTGATGGTAATCATGTTGTTGTGCATCCAGTAGCGGCAAGGGCCGTGACCTGTTACGGATGTCTGCTGGGCTATCTCGCTTTCGTGGTGCGGAAACATGAGGTCCATGCCGCCCCCGTGGATGTCGAAAGTCTCGCCGAGGTATTTCGTGCCCATGGCCGTGCACTCGGTATGCCAGCCGGGGAAGCCGTCGCTCCAGGGCGAAGGCCAGCGCATGATATGCTCTGGCGACGCCTTTTTCCAGAGCGCAAAGTCCATCGTCTCTTGCTTTTCACCCTGTCCATCGAGGTCACGAGTAGTCGAGAGCATCTCGTCGATCACACGCCCGCTGAGGCGACCGTAGGCCTTGAAGTCATCCTGGTATTTGCGCAGGTTGAAATAGACACTTCCGTTGCTGACGTAAGCGTATCCTTTTTCGATGATTTTCTTTACCAGTTCGATTTGTTCGATAATATGGCCGCTGGCGAGAGGCTCTATGCTGGGGCGCAGCACATTGAGTTTGTCCATCGCCGCATGGTAGCGGTTGGTGTAGTATTGTGCCACCTCCATCGGCTCCAGCTGTTCGAGCCGAGCTTTCTTTGCAATCTTGTCTTCGCCCTCGTCGGCATCGTGTTCCAGATGACCTACATCGGTAATGTTTCTCACATAGCGTACCTTGTAACCGATGTGCATAAGATAACGGTAAAGGACATCAAAAGTGATAGCCGGGCGCGCATGGCCCAGATGCCCGTCGCCATATACCGTTGGACCGCATACATACATACCCACACGTCCCTCGTGTACAGGCTTGAACAGTTCTTTCTGACGGCTTAGCGTATTGTAAACAAAAAGTGGTTGCATAACATTTTTATTGTGGCAAAAAAAGGCAGCGAACAATGTCAGCACGTCATCCACAGCCTCTTTGACATTGCCAAATTATTTTGCAAAGATACGCAAGAAAACCGAATCGGCAGTCACGCTGCAAGCATTTCCGCATTTTGCCAGCAAAATGAGTCTGCACCACTGAGGCTGTGGCAAAAAATTGGAAGTTGCTGTTTTTCTTGAAGTTTTTTGTATCTTTGCAGAGCATTGTTTCGAGGCATATTCCTGCCAATATGCTATAAACAAGGTATTTATTATGTTTAACCCGACAGGGCGGGCTGTCACAAAACAAAAAATCTACCACATGGATTACAAAAATGTGAAACCTTTAGAGGATTTCGACTGGGGTGCAATCGACAACAAGACAGAAAAGCTCAACCAGGCCGAGATTGACAAACAGTCGGCAGCCTACGAGCAGACCTTCAACGCTTTCACCGAGCAGGAGGTTATCGAGGGTACCATTGTCTCCATCAACGACCGCGAAGTGGTTGTGAACATCGGAGCCAAATCGGACGGCATCATACCCGCATCCGAAATCCGCTACAACCCCGAACTGAAGGTTGGCGACAAGATTGAGGTCTTCGTCGAGAACCAGGAAGACTCCAACGGCCAGCTTCAGCTCAGCCACAAGAAAGCCCGTATCCTCAAATCGTGGGATCGTGTCAACGAGGCTTTCGACAACCAGGAAATCATCACCGGCCACGTCAAGAGTCGCACCAAAGGTGGACTCATTGTCACCGTCTTCGACAATATCGAGGCCTTCCTCCCGGGTTCGCAGATTGATGTCAAACCCATCCGCGACTACGACGTTTATGTCGACAAGAGCATGGAGTTCAAGGTGGTCAAGATCAACCACGAGTACAAGAATGTCGTCGTTTCGCACAAAGCCCTTATCGAGGACGAACTCGAGGCTCAGAAAGCCAAAATCATCTCCACCCTCGAAAAGGGTCAGGTGCTCGAAGGCACGGTTAAGAATATCACCAACTATGGTGTCTTTGTCGACCTCGGCGGTGTCGACGGTCTCGTCCACATCACCGACCTCAGCTGGGGACGTATCAGCCACCCGGAGGAGATTGTGCACCTCGACGAGAAAATCAAGGTTGTCATTCTCGATTTCGACGAGGCCAAACGCCGCATTGCACTCGGTCTCAAGCAGCTTACGCCCCACCCCTGGGATTCGCTCGACCCGAACCTCAAAGAGGGCGACAAAGTCAAGGGTAAAGTGGTGGTTATCGCCGACTACGGTGCATTTGTCGAAATCGTTCCTGGCGTCGAGGGCTTAATCCACGTCAGCGAAATGAGCTGGAGCCAGCATCTGCGCAGCGCACAAGACTTCCTCAAAGTCGGACAGGAAATCGAGGCCGTTATACTCACCCTCGACCGCGAAAACCGCAAGATGTCGCTCGGCATCAAGCAGCTTGTGCCCGATCCATGGCTCTCGATTGCAGAAAAATACCCCGTGGGCAGCAAGCACACCGCCACAGTCCGCAACTTCACCAATTTCGGCATTTTTGTCGAGTTAGAAGAGGGCGTTGACGGACTCATTCACATCAGCGACCTCAGCTGGAGCAAGAAAATCAAGCACCCAGCCGAGTTCACCAAAATCGACGAGAAAATCGATGTCGTCGTGCTCGAAGTCGATGCCGAAAACCGTCGTCTCAGCCTCGGTCACAAGCAGCTCGAAGACAATCCGTGGGATGTTTATGAAAGTTTCTTCACCATTGGTTCAGTCCACCAGGGCACAATCACCTCGATGAGCGACAAAGGTGCCAGCGTTGCACTGCCTTACGACGCAGAGGGATTCGCTCCTATGCGCCATCTCGAAAAAGAGGACAAGTCGAAGGCCAAACAGGGCGAAACCCTCGATTTCAAGGTGATTGAGTTCAACAAGGATTCCAAGAAGATCATCGTCTCCCACACCCGCATCCACCAGGACAGCGTTGAGGCCGACAAGCTCGCCGCTGAGAACGACGAAGCCAAGCGCGACCGCGCCGTCAAGAAAGCCACCAAGAAAATCAACGAGCAGGTGGAAAAAACCACCCTCGGCGATGTCTTTGGCAACCTGAAGGAAGAGCTGGAGAAGAAAGAAGAGAATGGTCAGTAAAAACTGGCAGGGGCGCACCCCCGCATAACCTTTGACCATACGCAAACGGGGCCGTCGCAGCGATGGCCCCGTTTTTTGGATTTGATATAGTATGGTGTCGCTACAACGGAATTAGGTCGGATCGGAATTGCGTTATCACGGAAAGACGTTATTACGAAACTTATCAATTCACAATGCAAACCACAGCCGCATCTGTTCTTAAAAAATACTGGGGCTACGACACGTTCCGCCAGCCGCAGGAGGAGATCATCGACTCCGTACAGCAAGGACACGACACACTCGTGCTAATGCCAACCGGCGGCGGCAAATCGCTCTGCTACCAGATTCCGGCTCTGCTCAAAGAGGGGGTATGCCTCGTTGTGTCGCCGCTCATAGCCCTGATGAAGGATCAAGTAGAAAACCTGCGGCGACGCCACATCAAGGCCGCCTGCATAGTGTCGGGCATGACCGCCGAACAACAGTCCGATGTGCTGACCAACTGCCTCTACGGTGGGTTGAAACTACTCTATGTCGCACCCGAACGGCTCAAAAGCCGTGCGTTTCTCAACGCGTTGAAGGAACTCAACATTTCGATGATAGCCGTCGATGAAGCACACTGCATCTCGCAGTGGGGATATGATTTCCGGCCTTCTTATCTCGAAATAGCCGATGTACGGCAGTATTTTCCTGCCGCGCCCGTAATAGCCCTTACCGCCACCGCAACACCCGTCGTGGCCGACGATATCTGCACACGCTTGCAGTTCCGAAATCCCAAGCGCTTTGTGGCGAGTTTCTTTCGCAGCAACCTTGCGTATATGGTTTTCCACGAGGCCGACAAAATGGGACGCCTGCTGCGCATCATTCGCAAAGTCGACGGCTGCGGCATAGTCTATGTGCCGACACGACGCGCCACACGCGAGATAGCCACCTTCCTCACCGCCCACGGCATCAGCAGCGGCTACTACCACGCCGGTCTCACCAAACGCGAGCGCGACACCGCCCAGCGACAATGGATGGAGGGCAAAACCACCGTCATAGTCGCAACCAACGCCTTCGGCATGGGAATCGACAAACCAAATGTGCGCTACGTTGTCCACACCTATATTCCCGCTACCATCGAAGCCTATTTTCAGGAGGCTGGACGGGCTGGACGCGATGGACACCGCTCCTACGCCGTCATGCTCTACACCGAAGCCGACATCGCCAACCTCGACCGCAATATAAGCCAGTCCTACCCATCGCCCGAAACCGTACGCCAAGTCTACGACACCCTCTGCCGGCTTCTTGCCGTACCACTCGGTGGCGGTGAAGACGAAGAGTTTCCACTCGACATCGATGCCCTTTGCGCCAAGTTAAACATCAAGCACAACACATCATTCTCCACCACCATCGTCTGGTCGGCTCTGCAAATTCTCGAACGCGACGGCCTTCTCTACCTGCCCTCGAAAGACGACTCCGAGTCCACACTCATGGCCAAAGCCACAAGAGACCAACTTTACGGCTTTGCCGAAGCCAACCCCACATGTCTGCCTGTGCTCGACAGCATTATGCGCCTCTGCGGAGGCGTGTTTGTGCGCGACACCGTCGTCGACGAACCGTTGATTGCCAAACAAACCGGCTTAGACACCGTTTTGGTCGAAAACATACTTATGCGGATGGATACGCTCGGCCTCGTGGCTTACAAGAAAGCAGCCCCACGCCAGACCGTGATCCTAACCGCCCCGCGCTGCCGGATAGAGAGCCTTCATGTGGGCGGAGTGGACTACAACATCCGAAAATTGAAAAAGC
>CAJONE010000066.1 GCA_905235855.1 uncultured Bacteroidales bacterium | reverse complement strand
ACCATCGGCGTGAAACAATGGCGGCTGTTCACCATCATACCCATTGGCCGCGCACTGCAACACGACGAGCTGCAACTCACCCCTACCCGGTTCCGTATGCTAATGGACTTCATCGCATCGAAAAGGAGCGGACACAAGGCAACCGTCATCCCACCCAACGGACGGAAAGAAATAAAAACGCCTGCACCCGAACCACGCGCGATGAACGTCACTTTCAGCTGCGAGGGCTATCTGGGCAACTACGAGTGCCGTGTGAGGCAAGTGCCCCATTTCTGCCATGCAGGGGTGAACATTGCCTCGGTGCTGATTGACGGCACGATATGCGCCTGTCCAAACATCGACCGTCACCGCTTTGCACAAGGCAACATCTACCACGACAACCTATGGCAGGTGTGGCAGACACGCTTCGGCGAATTTCGCGACCGCCGCTGGGCACGGCAGGGCATCTGCAAGGACTGCAAAATGTTCGGCGACTGTCTCGGCGGCGGGATGCACAATTTCCACGGCAATGACGACAGTCCCATCAACTGCCTGTACCACAAGACACTCCTCAACCAATGACAATAAAAAACGGAATGCGAAAGCGATTGTGCCATCACATTCCGTCCACATAGCCATATTCCAACAACCGGCTTCAAAGGTCAGTCCTGTGAAAGGCAAAAGATCTGCCACCCGTCATTGTCAAAGCCGGCTTGAAAGATGGTGCTTGCCGCTGCCAAGGGTCATCTTCTTCTGGTAGCCGTCTTTGGTTGGCAGCCACACCTCCGCCGTTGTGTTGGCGGGTATCTCAATCTCCCATTCAAAGCGGTCGCCCTTACGCTGCCAGTTGCTCACAATCTTGCCGCTCACCGACTTGTAGCTGCATTTCACATAGTCAAGTCCGTCTATCGGATAGGGTTTCAGTTCGATGCGGCTGTAGCCGGGTTCCAGTGCGCGGATGCCGCCAAGGTATTCGTATTCCCACAGTATCAGGTCGCCGAGCAGCATCACATGGTTGCCTGAATTCATAGACGGGTCGCCCGTGTTGCCGTTCCACAGTTCCCATATCGTTGTCGCCCCGTTGCGATACATGTAGCCCCAACTGGGGTAGGTGTCCTCGCGTGCCAGTTTCAGGGCAAGGTCGCCCCTGCCCTGCTCTGTCAATGTGCGCATAAGCTGCTGTATGCCTACCACACCCGTCGACACATGGCCACCAAACTCACGCTCGGTCTTGTCGATTATATTTGAAAACACCTTCTGTTCCAACCCCTTGGGTACCATGCCGAACCACAGCGGCAGAATATTGGCCGTAACGCTGTTGTTCGAGTAGCGACCATTCTCGCGGTTGAGGTATTTCGAATTGAACGCTTCTGTTGTCGTGGCGATTTCGTTTTTATAGTATGCCGCATCCTCCTTCAGGCCAAGCAGTTCGGCAAAGCGGGCCATCTTGCCGCAGAGGTGGCAGTAGAACGGAGTCGAGATCATAGCCGGCCAGGTCATGCGGTTGGTGTCGCGCGTGTGGATAAGTTCGGGACTTTCGGGCGGCACACACCAGTCGCCGTAGGTGTCGCGAACCATCACGCCATCCTTGCAGTAACAAGTCTTCATGTGCCACATCCACAGCTTCATAGCACCATAGTGTTTGACGATAGGTTTAATGTCGCCAAAGCGGGTGTAGAGCATATCCGCGACCGTGATGAAGGCGCCAGGCCATGTCATGTTGTCGTTATAGTTGCGCCAATAGGCGGGTGCCACATCCGAGAGCGAACCGTTTTCCCACTGGCAGTCGGCCAGATCCTGATGCCACTTGGCATAGAGGCGGTGGTTGTTGAAAATGTACGACTCGCCGTAATTGCCCGTGGTGCGGTCGCCGGTCCATCCCATACGCTCGTCGCGTTGCGGGCAATCGGTAGGCATGGAGCGGTAGTTGCCCCGTATGCCCCAATAGGCGTTGCGGTAAACGGCGTTCATCACCTCGTCCGAGCATTCGAAACTTCCGCTGACCGGCATCTCGTCGTAAAACACCAGCCCGGTGAAGTCGTCAGCCGTCGGCTCGTTGCGCAATCCAATGATTTCCACATATCTGAAACCGTGATACACAAACATCGGACGCCAACTCAAATCGGATTTCACGTTTGGTCCGCATATATACCTGTCGGTACATTCCGCACTGCGAAGGTTGGCGGTGTAGAGTGCACTGTCGGCAGTGAGCGTTTCGGCGAAACGCAAAGTGACGGTGTCACCCTCTTGCAGACCTCTCATTTTCAACTCGTAAGCACCAACCATATTTTGTCCCAAATCAAGTATCCAGCTGTTTCCCTTGCGGAATAGTGCAACCGGCTTCAGCCGATCCTGAACCTTTATGTTCGGATTGGGTTGCGGGGTCATGTTGATGAAAACGTCGTTTGCCGCAAGGTCGCGCCAGTGCGGATTCATGCAGGCCGTACACGACGGGTCTTTCAGCACCTTGTGCTTTGGGTTCGTGACAGTGCCGAAGTCCATGTTTTCCTTGTCGAAATCGGCCACCACATGCTGCCAACCGGAGTTGTCATAGCCCACCTTGGTCCATTCGCCAAGCTCCATGCGCGCATCGTAGGTTTCGCCGTCAAACTCGTTGGCCTTGCGTATGGGTCCACGGTTTGTTATCGTCCAACTGCTATCGCTGACAATCACGTCTTTGCCGCCGTCCGTGTAATACACCTCAAGTTGCAAAAGCAGCTGTGGCAAACCATAGTGTACGGCATGGTTTATGCCACACCATTCCATAGTGGCAGAGTCGAAACGGATGGTGGTGAAGCGTCCGCCCTCCAAAGTCACGCCAATGGCATTGCCGCCCTCCGACAACATGTCGGTCACGTCGTAGGTGTTGAAATATATATGCTTGGTATAGTCTGACAGCGTGGGTTTCAACAGCTCCTCCGGAGCCACCTCGCTACCATTCAGATATGCGCTATAAACACCTAAACCACAAACATATAAACGTGCTTTACTTATGTTTTGATTTAAGTTAAATTCCTTTCGCACATAGCGGGCTGCAACAACGGTGTGCCCTTTCAGCACATCGTCGTCGAATGCACGCCCTATCCACTGCGCTTGCCAGTCATCGTTGCCAAGCAGACTTATTTCGAACTCGCTAATGTCGCTTTCGACGGTCCGCGTTTTGCCCTTCTTGCCGTAGCGCACCGTGGCGAACACTTTCCAGTAGCAATGGTCGCGGCTTTTGAGTGCCGTGCCTTGATATGGCACATAAAGCATCTGGCTTGACAACACCTGCCTGGAGTCCCACAGGTCGCCTATGCCGTTGCGGGCGTTTTCCAAAGTCGAAGCCACAATGATACGGTAGTCGGTTTGCACCACACTGTCGAGATCGCTCTCGTACATCCAGCCGAAACGCGGCTCGGCAGTGCCCAGTGCCTGACCGCCGTCCTGACACTCAACGCTGAGTTCTGTCAATTCAATTTTTCCACCACAGCTCCATAAGACCATGGCCATCAAAAAAAATGGAATCAGATGTTTCATATTATTGTTTTGTCTGTTTATATACGGTAGCTTGTCTCCGGCAATCTCGAAAGAAATGCCATGTCATTTTTAGTGCCAACGGTCAATCCATTATCTCCAGCACCCACTCGCCAGCGTCGAGCAGACGCTCGCGCGTGGTTCCGGGAAAAACTGTGGCAGTGGTGCCCAGCGGCACGGTTAGCCGCAGTCGATTGTCGTTTATATCTACCTTAATATCGCCATAAACAGTTGGTTTCGTGACTTTAATCCAAGTCACACCCTGACATCTCTGCGGGTCTACATAAAAATGCCTATAGCCCGGATTTTCGGGGTCTGGGCGTATGCCTGCAAGTGCCTGATAGAACCATATCCCAACACCGTTGTAACAGTTGTGGATACGGCTGCGGTCCTCTTTGCCCGGTTGTCCGCATTCCCACGACTCCCATGTCGTCGTCGCACCCTGCTCGATCATATAAAGGTATCCGGGGTGGTCGGGCTGTCGCAAAATTTTGGCCATCAGCTCTGTATGCCGGTTCTGTATAACCCATTCGGTGAATACCGGCACACCCATCAACCCGACACTTATATGGTCATTGTATTTTGTGTGGCAGTTGTGCAATAACCTCTTTTCCACTTTATTGTAAATCTCTTTGTCGGGTGCCACACCAGCCAGCAGCGCGTACGACATATCTATCGGTGTGCCATTCGCATAGGTTTGTGTATCGGCGTGATAATATGTTTCGTGCAGTTTTTTCAGCAGCCGTCTCCGCCAGTCGGCATAGTATTTTGCGTCCGCCTCGTGTCCAGTGAGTCTCGCCATACGCTCCATGTCGGCAAGGCATTCGCTTATAAAGCAGTTGCTTACAAACAATGCCGACTCGCCACCGACATCTATGCCACCCGGTGCAAGCCAGTCGCCGAGAAACCACATGCGTCCTTCGTCGGGCCACGGTTCCAAAAGTCCGTCGGGGCTGTAGCGTTCAACATATTCCATCCAGCGTTTCATATCGTTGTAGTGCCTGTCGATCAGCGTTCGGTCGCCGTAATTAAGGTATGTGCGCCACGGCGCTTTCACGATAAAGCCGCTCCAGTAAGGGCCGCCGCCCGTTGGGAAAGCGGGTGCCACGTATGGCAGCGAACCGCTGCTGTCGAGCGCGTCGCCCCACGCAGTCAGCCAGTTGCGATAGGTGTCGCGCACATCCCACAAAGTCTGTAGCGTCATGGTCGACGAGTTTCCGTCGCCGCCGTAGCCCATACGCTCCAAATGCGGACAATCGACCATATAACCACTGAATGTCAGACAGCTGAGTGTGTATTTCACCATATCGTGAATAGCATTGAGCCGTGAATCTGAACATTCAAACAGGGCTCCGCCTTTGGGGTCGACGGCACTTATCTGCAAAGCCCTTGCTTTCGACACCTCACCGCCTTTGACACGCACATAGCGAAACGAATGCGTATGGAAACAATTTGAAAACAACTCTTTTCCGTGGCCTCTCGCAATGTAAGTGTCCGACTCGGTATGTGGTGCTACGGCCTGCGAATGGTCCATATAGTCTATCGTAACCTCGTGCCCTTCGGCTAAATAGTTGAATTCTACTTGAAACCAACCCGTCAACGAACGTCCAAAATCGATTAGCAAAATGCTGTCCGAAATGCGCAAAACAGACTTGGGTTGCAGGGTGTCTACTATTCTGTTGCCCGCAAATTCCTGTTGGCTTTCAACAATTTTGACCCTACGGACATCCGAAACCGTGCTTTCGGATGTACCGAAAATTTCGTCAATTGGCAGGCGCTTGGCATTATGCCAGTCGGGGACAAATCTGGCGTCGAACCGCTCTCCGCCAAACCTGAGCGGCTGCCAGCTGCCTGTGTATTCATATCCCGTAGGGGAAGCCCCCCATGTTGTATCTATCTCTAAAACAGTTGCTAAACGTTCTGTTAGGACTTCAGCACATACACCAGCGGGAGTACCATGGACTTTTCCCCAACCACGCCCGATAGATATAACAATTTCGTTGTCTCCCTCGTGCAGTTCGGACGTTATGTCGTAACACACTCGCAGTACTCGTTTGTTGAGTTGAGATACAGCCGGTTGCATCACTTTGTCACCTACCTTTACACCGTTTACATACACTTCATGGTATCCCAACGATTTGACAGAAAGCGTCAGTTTGCCCGATGCCAGGTTTTCATCTGTCAAAATGAAACGCTTTCGCAGCATTGCCGTTTCCGCCCATCCGTTGCCATTCCAACATCCGACATATTGCTGCGCAAAGATCTGGACGGCAAGCAATAGCAATAAACACAATAGGACTGTTCTGCGTTGCATGTTCTATCTTTTTTGCGAGGCCGCTGACGTCAGGATTACATAATCACTCAATACTTCGCGACAAAACCGCCGCCCGGAGCGAGATGGATTTTCAGTCGCTTATCGGTCAGAGTTTCATGCTTATAGTCGCCTGCACGCCGATGGGCATTGGCTCCGTCGCGATAGACTTCAACATTGTTGCCGTCTGTTTTCAAATGGTTTAGGTCTATCTCTATGTCGCGTTCCGTCCAGTTGGTTATGCCCCCGACATACCAGGTAGTTCCCTTGCGTCGGGCTGTTACAACAAACTCGCCCACCTCGCCTTGCAACACACGAGTCTCATCCCATACAGTCGGCATATCGGCCACAAAGCGCGTATATTCTGGCTCTTTCTCGTAGTTGGTAGGGGCATCGCAAAGCATGGCCAATGGTTCTTCAAGCACCACATACAAAGCCAATTGGTGACAACGGGTGCCTTGGCTCATCGGCTCCATCGAGTTGGGCCGGAATGTGGCGCGTGTGCCATTGAGCATCGCGCCGGGCGTGTAATCCATCGGCCCCGAAGCCTGCCTTATAAACGGTATCTCGGTGTCGTATTGTATCTGGTTCCATTCCAATTGTGCCCAACGCATATGCTCCAGACCGAACACTCCTTCGAAATTCAGCACGTTGGGATAGGTCCGGTTCAGTCCCGCCGGCTTGAAAGCGCCGTGGAAGTCGGCCACCAACCGGTATTTGGCACACATGGCAGCCGCACGGCGATAGAAGTCGGTGACCAATTGATCGTCGCGATCCATAAAATCTATCTTAAATCCCTTGACACCCATATCGCTATAGTGCCGGCACACCCGCTCCATGTCACGGTCGAAGGCATAGTAGCCCACCCAGAGAATCAGACCCACATTTCGCTCCGCCGCATA
Organism: uncultured Bacteroidales bacterium; assembly: GCA_905235855.1. GTDB lineage: Bacteria > Bacteroidota > Bacteroidia > Bacteroidales > P3 > Colimorpha. The sequence goes on along the minus strand of CAJONE010000066.1, from coordinate 1,550 downwards.
TTTAACCAGCATCGGCAAGTCTATTTCCGACACTACTTGAAACAGGTCGGCCTTTCCATTCACCGCCCAACCCTCGTCAAGTATCACATATTCAATGCCATATTTTGACGCAAAATCAATATAGTGTTTATAGGTGTCGTTGTTGATGCCGGCCTCGAAATCCACACCGCCAATGTTCCAACTGTTCCACCAGTCCCACGCCACCTTGCCAGGACGTATCCAACTGATGTCTGAAATCCTGGACGGCTCGCCAAGAAGGTAGCTCATATTGTTCATTGCCAATTCGGTGCTGTTTTGAGCCACCATAGTTATACGCCACGGGAATTGTTTTGACCTGTCCATCGCGGCTATATGTTTTTCATGTTCTTTTACAATTAACTGCAAGTTGTTATGCCCACCTTGTTCCACCCGTTTAGGCAGTGGGGCATGCTCGCCGACAAACTGTCCGCCGGCTCCGGTGCCTTTGAGGTACAGGCCTGGGTAATCGCAGAGCGATGATTCTGTGATACAAATCTTTATCCCATTCGGTCCATGCACCAGAAGCGGCAGGAAACAAAGCCGACGCGGGTCGAGTTGCGAGATGGGCATGGTTTTGTAGTGGTTTTCGAACGAGGTGCAGTACTGTATGTCGTGGTTATCCTCGACAAAGCTAATCACGTAGGGCGCGGTAGTAATCCAGTCGTCGGCAAAACGGTATTCTACGGTTTCTCTGACCACATTGTCGGGTTTTCCTTCCCACACAAAGCGATAGGCGACACCTTCGTCATAGATACGGAAAACCAATGAGAGTCCATTGCTCAGCCTGAATTTTGTTTCGTTGCAGTGGTTGCGCATATTGGCCTGCCGTGTGAACGGCGACGATATAACCTCATCGATAGTCTGCTTTTCAATGGATTTGACCAACATCAGGTTCTTTGTCCGTCCCTGCTTCTCCAATCCAATTGACGACGGCAACAAAATTGTGGTGCCATTATATACTATATCGTATTTCGCATCCCTTTCACCGATATATATATTAGAAACCAGACGACCATCGGGCGACACAAGTTTATAAGAATCTTGCCTGGCCGAAATCGTATTGGCTATAGCAAGAAAAAAAAATATGTAGACAATTCTATTCATTTATCCAATGGTTTATATAAAATATGGTAACTTATCTTATATCAAGTATTTCATTAAAATTATATTCAACCTTTGTAAGAAAGAGGCCCTGTGGCGGCATGCTTACTCCGGCGGCCTGACGATTGCGACATTCCACAATCTTCCGCAGTCCTTCGAGCGTCAGCTTGCCGCGTCCCACATCGAGCAATGTGCCGGTGACCGACCGCACCATATTTCGCAAAAATCGGTTGCTGCGTATGGTGAAAACCAACTCCTCTCCCACTCTATCCCAGTGGGCTTCAGTTAGATGGCAAATATTTGTTTTCACCTGTGTATGTAGTTTGGCAAATGAGGTAAAATCGTCGTATTCCATCAAGGCCGCCGCAGCCACATTCATAGCCTCTATGTTGGGACTGAAATAGATACGGCTGTAAAGACCCTGCTTGAAC
>CAJONE010000065.1 GCA_905235855.1 uncultured Bacteroidales bacterium | reverse complement strand
CTGGCGTATGGCCTGCAACAAGCCGGTGCGCTGCAGCTCTTTGACCAGATGGAAGGTGTTGCCACCGCCCACGGCCACACAGTCGGTGTCGTACACTGCGTTCACCGGTAGCGCCTTGTGGTGTACGCTCGTGAGTTTCACGCCAAATTCTGCAAACACAGCCGCCACTTTTTTCTCGTAGGCGTCGTAGCTTTTGGTCAAGCCGCCCTCGGCCAGACTAACGCCGGCGTATGGCACGAAAAGCACCCGTTTCACGTTGTGCCGGCTGCAGAAGTCGGCAATCATGTCCTTGCACCAGCCGAGGTAGGCCTCGCCGCGCATAGTGCTGTTGCTGATAAGAAGAAGGTTACGTTTGTCCATAATGGTTTTGTTATGATTTTTATTCCGATTACTCCGATTACTCCGATTACTCCGATTAATCAGATTGTTTTGTTTAAGCCTTTATGCGTCAATGGTGGCGTAGGTGGCGTTCTTTTCGATGAATTCGCGGCGTGGTGGCACGTCGTCGCCCATGAGCATCGAGAATATGTAGTCGGCCGAGGCGGCGTTCTCTATTGTCACTTGTCGCAGCTGGCGGTTGGCAGGGTCCATGGTGGTTTCCCACAGCTGTTCGGGGTTCATCTCGCCCAGTCCCTTGTAGCGCTGCACGTGTATGCCTTTGTCGCCCACCTCTTCGAGTGCACGTATGCGGTCGTCCTCGCTCCAGCAGTATATGTTTTTGTTGCCTTTCTTCACCAGGTAGAGTGGGGGAGTGGCCAGATAGACGTAGCCGTTCTCGATCAGTTCCGGCATATAGCGGAAGAAGAAGGTAAGCATCAGGGTGTCGATATGAGCACCGTCGACATCGGCATCGGTCATGATGATGATTTTGTGGTAGCGCAGTTTTTCGATGTTTAGGGCTTTGGGGTCGTCGGCGGTGCCTTTGTGCACGCCGAGTGCGGTGTAGATGTTGCGTATCTCTTCGCTGTCGAAAGCGCGGTCGACGCTGGCTTTCTCAACATTGAGGATTTTGCCTCGCAACGGCAGTATGGCCTGGAATTTGCGGTCGCGTCCGGTCTGTGCCGAGCCGCCTGCCGAGTCTCCCTCGACGAAGTATATCTCGCATTCGGACGGGTCGTTGCTTTGGCAGTCGGCCAGTTTGCCGGGTAGTCCCTGGCTGCTGAACGCTGTGCTGCGTTTCACGCTTTCGCTGGCTTTGAATGCGGCTATGCGGGCTTCGGCGGCCACCACTATCTTGCGCACTATGTTCTTGGCCTCTTCGGGATGCTCTTCGAGGTAGGCTTCGAGCATCTCGCTGACGGCCTTGTCGACGGCGCCGCGCACCTCGGTGTTGCCGAGTTTGGTCTTGGTCTGCCCTTCAAACTGCGGCTCGGCCACCTTGACCGAGATGACGGCGGTGAGTCCCTGACGGAAGTCTTCGGGCGAGACCTCGATCACCTCGTTTTTCTTGCGGCTGCTGATGAGGAGCTTGTTGTTTTCGGCGTAGCTTTTGAGTGTGCGCGTCAGTCCGCTGCGGAAACCGGCCAGATGGGTGCCGCCTTCGTGAGTGTTGATGTTGTTCACATACGAGTGAAGGTTCTCGGCAAACGACGAGTTGTACTGTAGTGCAATCTCGATAGGGATTCCCTGCTTTTCGCCCTCGATGTATATGGGTTCGGGCATGATGCTTTGACGGTTGGCGTCAAGGTATTGCAGAAAGTCTTTCAGTCCGTTTTGCGAGAAGAAACGGTCTTTCTGGAATGTTCCATCGTCGAGCGGGCGCTTGTCCTCGATGTTGAGTTCGATGCCTTTGTTGAGGTAGGCCAGTTCGCGCAGACGGTTGGCGAGCGTGGCGTAGTCGTATTCCGACACGGTGAAAATGGACGGGTCGGGGTGAAAGTGTACCCGTGTGCCGCGTTTTTCGGTGGTTCCGATTTCCTTGACGGGGTAGAGGGGGGTGCCTTTCGAGTATTCCTGCTGATATACCTTTCCGTCGCGAAACACCTGTACGGTCATGTGGTCGGATAGGGCATTGACGCAACTCACGCCAACACCGTGCAGACCGCCGGAGACTTTGTAACTGCCCTTGTCGAATTTGCCTCCGGCGTGAAGCACGGTCATCACCACTTCGAGAGCCGAACGGCGCTCTTTTTCGTGCATATCGACCGGTATGCCGCGTCCGTTGTCCTCTACGGTTATCGAGTTGTCCTCCTCTATGGTCACGTTGATTTTGTTGCAGTAGCCGGCCAAGGCCTCGTCTATCGAGTTGTCGACCACCTCGTAGACCAGGTGGTGCATTCCGCGGAAATTCACGTCGCCTATGTACATGGCGGGTCTCACACGCACGGCCTCCAGGCCTTCAAGCACTGTAATGTTACTTGCACTGTAGTCTTCCTGTTTTTTGATTTCTTCGCTCATTGTCGTGTTTCTATCTTAATTGTTTGTGATTGTTTTCTGTGAAAATTAGGTTGCAAAGGTACGAAAAAAAAACGACGTAAAAGGTGCTTTTATGAACACTTTTCAACACCGACGCCAACACGTCTCGCACACACTTGCGTATGGTGTGGGGTTCCCTGTGCGATGCCCTGTCTGGAGAGGCTGCACATGGTGCGCCGGAAAGGTGTCGTTTGGCGCTTTCGGCTGCATAATTCCCCGTTTGAAAAATAATAAGTATATTTGCATACTTTTTAATCATTATGCAAACAAACAAAACTATCACTATGACAATACTACACACTTTCAGACGTATGGCGGCGGCAGTGGCATTGTGCGCTGTCATCGCGCTGCCGATGCACTCAACGGCACAGGAAATCGAATCTTATGGCACGGCCAGGGAATATGTTCAGAAAGGCAACGAGCATCTTCTGGCCGGCAATGCCGCCATGGCTCAGAAACACTTTGAGCGTGCTGCGGCTATGGACAAGAAGGACATCACAGCGCAGATTGGCCTCTGCCGCGCCTACAAGGAACTGGGCAATTTCAAGGAGGCCGAGAAGGCCGGCAAGGGCGCACTGAAAATCGACGGCAAGTCGGTCGAGGCTTACATGGCCATGGGCGAACTGTTCGAGGCTCAAAACAAAAAACAGGATGCAAAGGAGAATTATGGAAAAATCCTTAAAATCAATCCGATGCACCCAGATGCCAAGCAGAAAGTCGTGGCATTGACCCTCTCGATTGGCGACGACCAGGTGTCGCAGAAAAAGTTTAAGGAAGCCATCGACTCGTATAACGAGGTGATAAAACTCGACCCCGCCAACGCCGACGCACGCCCGTCGATGTGCAACGCCTACAAGCTTATGGCCGAGGGCAAATCGACCGCCGGCGACTACAAGGCTGCCATTGCGGCCTATGAGGCGTTGCTGAAGGTGGACCCGTCCAACACGGACGCAACACCTGCCATTTCTGATTGCCACGTGAAAATGGGCGACGACCTTGCAAGTCAGGGAAAGTATAAGGACGCCATCTCGTCGTTCGAAAAGGCCTTGTCCGTAAACAGCGGCAACACCGAAGCTCCGCGTGCCATTCTCGACACGTACAACCGCTGGGGGCAGGCTCTGGTGAGCCAGAACGACTTTAAGGGTGCCGTCGGAGCCTACGAGAAAGCCCTCAAGCGCGACGCCAACAACACCGACGCGCAGCGCGGCATTGGCGACGCCTATATGCGCATGGGCGATAGCAAGGCCGCTTCGGGTGATGTGAAAGGCGCCGTCTCGGCCTACGAAAACGTGCTCAAGTACGACCCCAAGAACTCTCACGCCATAAGCGGCATCACTAAAGTCTATATTGCCGACGCCGAGGCCCGTATGGCCGAAGGCAAGTATGACGAGGCGGCCAAGACTTACGAGAAGGCCACCAAAGTCGACCAGACCAACCGCAAGGCTTTCGACGGCATTGTGACCGCCTACAACACGAAAGGCGATGCCCTCTTTGCCGCAGCCCAGTACGATAAGGCCATCGACGCCTACAAGACGGCTATGAAGACCGACCAGAACAACCAGACCTCGCGCAAGGGCATTATCAACAGCCACCTCAAAATCGCCGTCGGACACTACAACGCCATGAAATACGACGATGCCATCAAAGCCTACGGCAAAGCACAGGAGATCGACCCCGACAACGCCGAGTCCCGCAAAGGCACCACCGACTGCTATATGCGCAAGGCCGAGGCCAGCATTGCAGAGCTGAAATACGACAAAGCGGCCGAAAGCTACGAGAAAATACGCAAATACGACCCGCAAAACAGCGATGCCCGCGACGGTCTGCTTGCCCTCTACAACAAGCAGGCTCTCGACCAGATAGCCCTTGCCAAGCACAACGAGGCTGTCAAGACCTGCGAGAAAGCGTTCAAGGTCGACTCTGACAACGCCACCATCAAGGCAACCCTCATCAAGGCATACGAGGCCAAGGCCGATGCCTGTCGCGCCAAGGGCGACTTCAAAGAGGAGCGCAAGTGCTACGAGACAGTGCTGAAATACGACCCCACGCGCACGGAGCTGCACGAAAAGATTGCCGTGACTTTCGAGAACCAGGGCAAGATGCAGGACGCTGCCGAATACCGCGCAAAAAACGTCAGATAAAGCATACCCCTTGAAACGTCTTCTGCACATACTGGCATTCCTCTCGCTCGCGCTGGCGGCCTCCGCACAGGAGTTCCGCTGTGCCGTGACTGTCAACTACCAGAAATTGCTCACCACAACCCAGGGCTATTCTTCCGACGACAAGAAGGTGTTCGACAACATGAAGCAGGCTATCGAGGACTTTGTCAACTCGCGCAAGTGGACCAGCCTCGAGTTGCAAAACAACGAGCTCATCGAATGCGGGATTAGCATAATCCTCAGCGAACGGACCTCGGCCACAGACTTCAAAGGGCAGCTCTCCATACAGCTCAAACGCCCGGTTTACAACTCGAATTACACCACCGGCCTGTTCAACTATATCGAAAACAACGACTTCATGTTTTCCTACACCGAGGGACAGCCGCTCGACTTCGACATCAACACGTTCTATTCCAACCTCTCGTCGGCCATAGGCTACTATATGTACATCATGCTCGGCCTCTATTTCGACTCGTTTGGCGAGATGGGCGGCACACCGTTCTACGATGCGGCGCAAACCGTATGCCAAACGGCCTCGAGTTCGGGCTACAAGGGTTGGCGCTCGTCCGAGAGCCAGAAGGCGCGCTACTGGTTTATGGAAAACCACACCAATTCGGCCTATTCCAATCTGCGCCTTGCCTACTACCACTACAACCGCCTCGGTCTCGACATGATGACCAAGGACCAGTTGCAGGCGCGGCAGAATATCATCCAGGCACTGAAACTCATACAGCAGGTGCACAAGGTTCGCACCAATCTCCTTTCGGTGCAGGCTTTCTTCGATGCCAAGATATCCGAAATAGTGTCGATATTCACCCCCGCCCCGCCCGAGGAGCAGAAAGAGGTGTATCTTGTGATAAAAGAGGTGAGCCCCGCCAATGTGGTGAAATTGCAGGGTTTCAACACGAAATAGCCCTCGGTGGGCACTGGCGAGCCAACCGGCGAAACAACGCTACAAAACACTAAAACAAATTATATCAACATGAACATTCCAATACAGAAAGAACTGGTCGACCGCATTGCAGCCGACAACAAAATCAAAAATCCTGGCAAGGCCTCCATCCGCGAGATGCGCAAGATGATACAGGACATAGAAGCCGAGACGGGCGTCCGTTTCGTCAAGATGGAGATGGGCATCCCCGGGCTGCCCGCGCCCAAAATCGGCGTGGATGCCCAGATCGAGGCCCTGCGCAACGGCGTGGCCTCCATATATCCCGAAATCTACGGCACCGCCGATTTCAAGAAAGAGGCGGCCCGCTTTGTGAAAAACTTCCTCGACATCGACGTCACCCCCGACTGCTGTGTGCCCACCGTAGGCTCGATGCAGGCCGGTTTCGCGTCGTTTCTCACACTTACACGCTACGATGCCAAGAAAACCAAGGTGCTCTTTATCGACCCTGGCTTTCCGGTGCAGAAGCAGCAGTGCCGTGTGCTCGGTATCCCGATGAAGACTTTCGATGTCTATGAATACCGTGGCGACAAGCTGCGCGACAAACTCGAAGAGGAGCTGCGCGACGGCGACGTGGCCTGCCTTATCTACAGCAGCCCCAACAACCCCGCCTGGTTCTGCTTCACCGACCACGAGCTGCGCATTATCGGCGAGATGGCCAACAAGTATGGTGTGGTGGTGCTGGAAGACGACGCCTACTTCCTCATGGACTTCCGCAAGGACTACAGCGTCCCCGGCAAAGCCCCGTTCCAGCCCACGGTGGCCAAGTATACCGACCGCTACGTGCTTATGATTTCCGGCTCGAAGAGCTTCAGCTACGCCGGCGAGCGTATAGCCATGATGGTGTGCAGTCCGATGCTCTACAACATGGAGTGTCCCGATTTGGCCCGCTACTACAGCCAGACCCAGCTTGGCCGAGCCCTCATATTCGGCACCCTCTACTGTCTCTCCAGCGGCACGGCCCACAGTGTGCAGTACGCTATGGCCGCCATGCTCAAGGGCGCCAACGACGGCACATTCAATTTTGTGCACGACATCAAGGAGTATGGCGAGAAAGCCGCCATCATGAAGAAACTCTTCACCGACAACGGCTTCTATATCGTCTACGACAAGGATATGGGCGAGGATATCGGCGACGGTTTCTATTTCACCTTCTGCTACCCTGGCATGGGCGGTGTCGATTTGCTCAACGAGCTTATCCGCTACGGTGTCAGCGCCATTGCCCTCGATATCACCGGCAGCCACAAGCAGGGCATTCGTGCCTGTGTGGCACTGGTGCAGCGCGACCAGTTCCCCGACCTGAAGCTGCGGCTCGAAAAATTCCACGCCGACCACCCGACAAAGTAAACCATTCGGACATCCCTGTCGACGGGGATACCGAAGCATATAGTGCCAGACCGCCGTATGGAAAAGCCAATCCATGCGGCGGTCTGCTTGTGCTGTGCCCGTTGTGCCGACAGTCACGGCTTTGCTGTCGGCGTCTGTTTTACTGCGGCTTGCCTTCTTCGATCTTCAGGTTGAGGCCGAGCGTATCGGATATGAGCTTCAGGTCGCGTGCTTTTCCCGAATTGCTGATGTTTGAGTAGATATACCACCCCTCGCACTCGTGCTGCCATATCCGGCCTGGAGCGGTATTGCGTTTTTCTTTACCTACGAGTTTGTATCCGCTGTGGGTGATGCCGATTTGCGGTATGTGTTCCAGCCCAATCTTTTTGAGTGTTTCGATAAAAGTGTCAATTGCCGCACGGTGCCATATCACCGTTCCGTCGCCGAAAGTCACTTTTAGCCCTTTCGTGGTGTTCTCAACATGTTTTGTCGGTTCGTGTGGTTCGGTTGTCTCTTGCTTTTGGTCATCCTTGACCGGAGTACTGCTTTTTGGGGTCAGGGTTTTGGCATCCGTAATCTCCTTGATTTTGACTTTGCGCGAGAGAGCCACACTGATTGGCTCGCCCGGATGATATTCCACCACCAGCACCAGTTCTCGCTTGATAGGTTCCAGGCGTGGTGCGATATCGTCACTCAGGGCAGGCAGTATTTCATCCTTTATGATGTTCTCCTCCAGTTCTTCCACCTGTTGCAGGACATCAGGTGTCAGTCTTACACCCACCTCGTTCGAGTTTTCGATTATGCTGTACAGCTTTTCAAGTTTCGTCATAAAAGAAATGTTATAACTCTGTAACGCAAAATGGCCGATCTTATTGTATTTTATGTGCAAAAACAGTATGATTTACGGTTATATCAGAGTCAGCACCGACAAGCAGACCGTCGAGAACCAGCGGTTCGAAATCAACAACTTTTGCGAGAAAGAGCATTTGCACATCGACGGTTGGATAGAGGAAACTATCTCCGGCACAAAAGCTTACGACAAGAGGGCCTTGGGCAAACTTCTCAAAAAGGCGGGAAAGGACGACCTCATAATCTGCGCCGAGCTGTCGCGTCTGGGCAGAAGTCTGTTCATGATAATGGAAATTCTGAGCCTCTGTATGAATAAGGGGTGTCGGGTGTGGACCATAAAGGACAACTACCGTCTGGGCGACGACATCCAAAGCAAAGTCCTCGCCTTTGCTTTCGGGCTTTCGGCGGAGATAGAGCGCAACCTTATAAGCCAACGCACCAAAGAGGCACTGGCAAGGAAAAAGGCAGAGGGAGTGGTGCTTGGTCGTCCAAAAGGGAAAAAGAGTAGTCCAGACAAGTATAAGCTATCGGGCAAGGAAGTCCTCATCAAAGAACTTCTGAAGAACGGTATTTCTAAAAGGAAAATAGCGAAGATATGCAAGTGTGACAGGAATACCCTTGATAGGTATATAACTCTGAAGGAATTGGCAGAGAACTAATGAGCAATTTCGTGCAGCAACAGGGAACTGAGTGCGAGTTTAAGGATAGCGACAGTTGGGTGATTTTGTCACCCATAGAGCAAAGCATTAAACGCAAAA
>CAJONE010000064.1 GCA_905235855.1 uncultured Bacteroidales bacterium | reverse complement strand
ATTCCTGCTGGTGGCACCTGGCATAATAGTCTATGAGCGACTGCTCGACGCCTACCTCGGCAAGATGGTGGACGGCGAACGCCGCAGCGAAACCGGCGACCTGCACCGCTTTCAGGATCTGTTTCTGCCGCCGCAATACCGCGAGGAAGTGTTCAACTTTGTACAGGCCAACACCGTAAGCAAAGAGCAAGGCATCGGGCGCAAGGCAACCGGCGAAGGCCTCATAGCCATAACCAACTGGCACCTCTTCCTAAGCATAACCACCCCCCAAGAAAACTCCGATTACTCCGATTATTCTGATTATTCAGATTACTCCAATTACTCTGATTATTCAGACAACTCCGACCCCTCCACTCTCATCGACCGGCTCCTCCCCTTGCGGCCCGGGACAGCCAGCGGCAACAGCCTCGACACTCTCGACCGTCGTTTCCTGCGCGGCTCCGAGGTGGAATACCTGCACGACCTGCACGACCTGATGATTGTGAACGACGAAGCTCACCATGTGCACGAAAACGCTGGCGATAGCGACGACGTGAAATGGCAGCTGGCTCTCGACTATATGCTCGAAGGCAAACAGACACGCCTGCAGGTGGACTTCAGCGCCACACCCTACGAACAGCGCGGCAACGGCAGGAATGCACGCAAGGTCTATTTCCCCCACATAGTGGTCGACTTCGACCTGAAAGAGGCCATGCAGCACGGCCTTGTAAAAACACTCTCGATAGACCAGCGGCAGACACTCACCGACCTGACCGACCTCGACTACAACGCCATACGCGAAGGACGCACGGTGATAGCCCTCAGCAACGGACAGAAACTGATGCTCCGAGCCGGACTGGAACGGCTGAAACGCCTGCAAGACGACTTTGAGCGTTTCGGCAAACACGCCAAGATGATGGTAGTGTGCGAAGACACCAAGGTGACACCGCTGGTGGAGCGCTACCTCGTGAGCGAAGGGCTCGCGGGCGACGAAGTGCTGCGTGTGGACAGCGACGCCAAAGGCAGCGTGAAAGAAGAGGAATGGCGGCGGGTGAGCGAACGGCTGAGCAACATGGACAACCATGCAACCCCGCGGGTGGTGGTGAGCGTGATGATGCTGAGAGAGGGGTTCGACGTGAACAACATCTGCGTGATAGTGCCGCTGCGCAGCAGCGAGAGCAACATACTGCTGGAGCAGGTGGTGGGCCGCGGCCTGCGCCTGATGTGGCGCGAGCCGGAATATGCCGAGGCTAAACTCGAAAACCGCCAGCGCCTGTTGGTGGAGAAACGCGAACCGCTGAACTATATGGACATCCTCTTCGTGGTGGAGCATCCACGCTTTCGCGACTTCTACGACGGCCTCGTGAGCCAAGGCCTTGCGACTGTGGACTCCGGCAAAAACTCGCCCAACGCCCTCGGCGACATGGTAACCGCCTCACTGAAACCCAACTACAAGAACTACGACATATCATGGGTCAACATAGTGCGCGACAGCGAGGAACTGCTCGAAATGCCCATGCCGGAAGTGGCAAAAATGGAGACCTACACATCCCACACGCTGGAGCAATTGCGCATCAACCTGGCCAAGGGCGACGAAAAATTCGTGAGCCAGCCTGTTACCGTGAAAACCACGTTCGGCAAATTCACAGTCAAAGCCGACCTCTTCAGCGCCGCAAACTATCGCGAGTATCTGCAAAAACTGCTCCGCACCGTGACCCACACACAGGAGCGCGACAAACCCCTGCTGCAAATCTCGGAGGCCATATTGATGCAAACACTCGACCGCTATATCCGCACACGGCTGTTCGACACCGCGTTCGACCCGCTCCACGGCAACGACTGGAAAATACTGCTGGCAGTGAAAGGCATGGTGACACAACACATAGTCAGGGTGATGTCAGCCGAACTCTACAGACTGCAGCAGTCGGTGATGACCACCGAGGCGGAGGTGGAGGAAACCTGGTTCTCGAGTGTAGAAAAACTGCCTGTACGCGAGAGTTGCTCAATAGAGCTACAGAAAACCATCTACACCCGCACCGCCTATCCCAGACACGGCGGCGGGCTGGAGAGGGCCTTTATGGAGTATGTGGATGCCGACAGCGAAGTGGAACGGTGGATCAAGATAAGCGAAACTCGCCACCGATTTGCCTCGATAACATATATGCGCGAGGACGGACTGCTGGCCACCTACCACCCCGACTTTATAGTAGTGAGCGGCGGCGTAAACTACCTGATCGAGACCAAGGGCGACGACAAGCTGAAAGACCGCAACGTGCAGCGCAAGCGACTGGCCGCCGCCGAGTGGTGCAAAAAACTGAGCGACACCAGCAGCGCCGGCGAATGGTGCTACGTGATTGTCGGCGAAAGTGTCTTCTACGGCCTGCGCAACGCCCGCGCCACTTTCGGCGACATGATGGAGCGCTGCGCCATAAGCATGGCCACAGTGCAAGTCGAACTGGCTTTTTGAGAAACCATAGGTAATCATAGGAAAACCTAAAAAGCCTTATCTTTGTAACCGACAAAGCAATCCCGTCAAGCCGCCGCCAAACCCTGTAACAAACACAAACAAACACTTATGACCCGAAAAACCGCACAACCAAAGTATGAATCGCTGGATGAACTTATGATAGCCATCAACGCAATAAAACTCGTTGGTGCCGATATCCCAAGTGGATGCTCGACAAGAAAAAAGAATTCGAGCGGGCCGAAAAGGAAATCCAGACAAGCAAAACATACATCTACGACACCTTGAAAGCCAACGCACCCTCAAGCCCATCGACCCCGAAAAACTCAAATGCATAGCATACGCTGCACAGGGCTGGGCAAACACTCGGTGGACTGCTACAAGCAGATAATAGTCTGCAAGAAAGAGGCCACCAACATGAAACACCTGATAAACCTCTAACATATTCATAGGCGGCAACATCCTCGACCGCGGCATAACCATCAAGAACATGCTCTGCTTCGTTTATGGGCGCGACCCGAAAAATTTCCAGCAAGACACCGTGCTGCAGCACTTGCGCATGTACGGAGCCCGCGACCTCGACGACATGGCCGTAACCCGCTTCCACACCACCGAGAAGATATACCGCGCATTGGCTCGCATGAACAAACTGGACGAGGAACTGCGACAATGGTTTGTCGAAGGACGCGACAAAACCGACCTCGGAGCTGTGTTTGTGGGCTACGACAAGAATATAAAACCCTGCGCCAAAAGCAAATACCAAATATCGAACACCCTGACGCTCAAACCCAGCCAGCGTGTAGTGCCCACCGGCATGTGGACCGGCACCAAGACCGAGACGGCCAAAACCATGCGCGAGATAGACAACTTGATTAAAAACGCCCCTCATTTCAAAAAAGCCGACAAGGACGGCATATTCGAAATAGACAAACCAATGGTGCAGGAGATACTGAAAAAAATCGAGACCACCTACGTGTATGACAAAGACCACGACAACCTTGACCACAAAAACGACATGAAGGAGCTTATGTGCGCGCTGGAACGCCTGCGTGTGGATGAACACTACACGGTGAAACGGGTGCTGAAATACCGCGAAAAACTCGACACGGCAGACGAATAGCAAACAACTCGCCACCACCAAAACCCCGCTACAAGTATAGTCCCTGCCGCGGGTTTTTGTTTAACATCACAAATACCACAGTGAAAAATCAACACAAAGGTCATTTTCTTAAAAAAATTAACAACAAATTGTTCACAAAATGTAACATTTCGGTTCGTTTTGCGTACATATAGACGTGCTTACTTATTTCAATGATGTATTTTGAAAGTGGAGCGGACGCAAGTCCGCTCTGCTTTTTTTACGCCACTATCCTCTCCTATTGCATTATTTTGAGTAACTTTGCAGCCTGTTAGCATTTGGCAGGCATACAGCCCGCGACAGTTTCAGAAACAACAAAACAAACAAAATACCATTCAAAAATGAAAACAACACCTTACACAGATCTACACATCTCTCTTGGGGCCAAAATGGCCGAATTTGCGGGCTACAACATGCCGATACAGTACACCGGCCTGGTCGAGGAGCACAACAACGTGCGCAACAACGTGGGCGTGTTCGACGTGAGCCACATGGGCGAGTTCCGAGCCAAAGGCCCCGTGGCCAAGCACTTCATGCAGTATGTGACCACCAACAACGTTGAGGACCTCTTCGACGGTAAGGTGCAGTACACCTGCCTGCCCAACGGACAGGGCGGCGTGGTGGACGACATGCTGGTCTACCGCGTCCACGACGACGAATACTTTATGGTGCCCAACGCCGCCAACATCGACAAGGACTGGAACTGGATGAGCCAGATAGCCGACAAGATGGGCATGGAATTGGGAAAAGATTTCGTCAACGAGAGCGAGCAGTGGGCACAGTTGGCCGTGCAGGGTCCCAACGCGCTGAAGGCCATGCAGAAACTCACCTCCGAGAACATCGTCGACATGGAGTACTACACATTTAAGATACTCACCTTCGCCGGCATACCCGACATCATACTCTCCACCACCGGCTACACCGGCGCCGGCGGATGCGAAATCTACATCCCGAAGGAGAAAGCCATCGAGGTGTGGAACGCCGTGTTCGAGGCTGGCAAAGAGTACGGCATCATGCCCGCCGGTCTCGGTTGCCGCGACACCCTGCGTCTTGAGAAAGGCTTCGCCCTCTACGGCCACGAGATGGACGACACCGTCAGCCCGCTCGAAGCCCCGCTGGCCTTCATCGTCAAGCTGAAAGCCGAGAACAATAACTTCATCAACAAGGAACTCCTCCTGGCACAGAAAACAGCCGGCTTCAAACGCAAGGTGGCAGGCTTCGAGATGGTGGACCGCGGCATAGCCCGCAACGGCTACGAGGTGTGCAACGCCGACGGCAAGAAAATCGGCGAGGTGCGATCGGGCAGCCCCAGCCCCTCGACCGGCAAAAACATCGGCACAGCCCTCATCTGCGCCGAATACGCCAAGACCGGCACCGAAATCTACATCAAGATACGCGAAAAGCTCCTCAAAGCCATCACCGTCAAAATGCCCTTCTACGAGGGTTAAAATACTCCTAATGCTCAGTCAGAACGAAAAGAAAAAGAAAGCAATGCTATTCTAATAGTTCTTCTCGTTCTGATTGAGATTATTGTAATACCACATTTTTATTATGTCAGAGAAAGAACCGAATGCCAACCGCCTCACATCTATGGTGGAGCCTTCGGACGAGATGCTCTCTGCTATTATGAAGGAGGCTGCTGAAGAAGCGTCTGTGTCTACGACTAAAGCACTGGCTGACTACTTTGCGGAAATCAGTGCCATGATGCAACGCAAGATTGCTTTGTTATGAGCGGAAACGTCCAACGTCCAGCGTCCTGTCTTGATTATCATTGCCGGGTCCAATGGTTCGGGCAAGACCACCATCACGTCTCGAATTCTGCACCACGAGTGGCTGGAGAACTCGGTTTATATCAATCCAGACCAGGTGGCACAGGAACACTTTGGCGACTGGAACTCAGCCGAGGCGGTGAGGCAAGCAGCCGAATACTGTGCCGACTGGCGCGAGCGGTGCTTGGCCGACAGACAAAGCATGATTTTCGAAACCGTTTTCTCGGTCGACGACAAGTTGGATTTCATCCGTCGCGCCAAACAGTCAGGCTTTTTCATCTGACTGTTCGTTGTCTGCACCGAGTCGCCCATGATTAATGCAGCACGTATCGCAGGACGTGTTATGAAAGGCATGCCCTGAAAGCATATTGCGGTTTCAAGCAGGGGGGGCGTAAAGCCTGCCACGCCTCGCAAAAAGATTGGACACAAAACTTCTAAAAACTGATAAGACAGAAGGTGCTTACGCCGGTCGGCGCAAGCACCTCTGCTTTTGTGATTTATATTCAACCCGTTGGACTCACCTTGCCATTTTTCTTACAATCATACCTTTTATTGAATAATACTCAGCTCTACTAAAATATCCTCTGAAATCATTAAAAGCCTGGTCCAATTTTAGTTCCCTTGCTCCTTCAGCATCCAGAACAATTGTGCCCGTTGTTCCGTCTGGTGTATGATACAAACCACCAGAAAAGCCATAGGATTCTCCAATTTCATATAATACAGTCACACGGAAATCATTATAGTTTGTAAACATCACCCAAGTACAGTCGTCATGGTAAACAATACGCGCATCAACTCCACCAATGTCCTCCGAAACACAGATACCGTTAATTCTGTATGGACATTCCGGATTTTGTACATTGGAGGGATTCCCATTATTGGTAACCTGGATAATATTTTGAGCATTGCAGTGCACTAAAAAGAGTCCTGCTAACAAAAAAACGTCATAATCGATTTCTTCATTTTAAATTGTTGTCAGTTATCCCATCGGCACGTCGGTTTTAATTCAAAAATATGTAATTGCAGTTCCGATGACGTATGCACATAACAAGAGCGTGGAACTTTGTATGTCCTCATCGGATGTGTTTTGCGGTCTTTGACAACCTTCCATTCCCAATTACACCGTATAATCCCACGCCTGATAGCGGGAACGCCGTCGCATTATTCTGGGAATGGGGATTGAAAGTGTCCAGGGTTCAAAACATCCAGATAAGCCACTTCGCTTTTTTTTATTCTATGATGTGCATACTAAACTATGCGCTTTATTTCATTGGCATTTGTTTTCGTTAATATTATGTTGATACCGCCCGCAATAACGAAGAGCAAAGGCCTGAGTCCATCGATTTTTTTGTCTCAGACACACAATATTCGTCCTAATGATACGTTTTTTTTTAAACATCTATCGTCCCGTCCTGATGATAATTCGAAATCGATGGAACAGGAAAAAGTCATAGAACGCATAAAGGACATCGCCGAGCGTATTCTGCCGGCAGGTGCCTCGTTGTGGCTATATGGATCGCGAGCACGCGGTGAAGCACAGCCAGATAGCGACTACGATTTGCTGATACTGCTGGATAAAGACCATATTACAAGTGAAGATCACGACAATTTTGGTTATCCATTAAGAATGTCGGGATGGGAGATTTGGACGGAAATCAACCCACATATCTACACAAGGAAAGACTGGCAGTCGTGGTCGTTTTCCCCATTTTACAAAAATGTCGAACAAGATAAAATCGTTTTAAAATGAGTTTGTCGAGTGAAGAACGCGCCATTGTCGTAGACTTGGAACTGGAAAAAGCGCAAGTGGCATATAATGAAACAATATGGCTTATGGAGAAGGAATCGTGGAGTGGCGCAGCAGGACGTCTGTATTATGCACTGTTCCACGTAGTAAGCGCCTTGCTGATTCACGATTGCCATCCAACCAACAGCCACAAAGGGTCACACATCCTGTTTGGAAACTATTACATCCGCACAGGGCTGCTCCCAAAAGAGTATGGCACTCTTTATAGTCAATTGGAGTCTATTCGTGAAGAAGGTGAGTATAATTGTGTTTATAGGGTCACACAAGAGGAATTGCAACAAAAACTCATCCCTGCCAAGGAGATGATGGACACCATAACGAAGAGATTGAAAAACAATGAGTAGACCCGTCCTGAACAAAGAAACGGCTCTCAGCCGCGACGAGGCGTTAGATCTTGTCCGGCAGTACAAGCACATCATCGCACGGCGCTTCCGGCAAGAGCCGTAGGTGCTGATGTATGGTTCCTATTCCAAGGGCAATGCCTACCGCGACAGCGATATCGATGTGGCGGTTGTGGTGTCGTGCTATGGCGACCGAAAGTTGGAATTATCCAAGGCCCTGTGGCGCGATGTTGACAATGTTAGTTTGCTCATTGAGCCAATCCTGATTTCCGAATATCAACCTTCGCCACTCTACGACGATGTGATGCGGACAGGAATAGCGGTGTGACATTCACATATTCCACAACACAAGGCGAGGCCCACAACATCCCGTTGTGAGCCTCGCTCGTATCAATTATACAATATTTTCGGTCAATACGTGTCGGACGCAACTTCTATTGCTCCACCCGCACCCCGTAGAGCGATTAATAATAGCAAGAAGCGTGGTGCCGTACACCTTTTCTCCGAGTAGAGGTCGTGAGAATTACCTTGAAAAGAAGAAAGGGAAACAGTCCACGCTAATGCACGCGAACCATCATACCATCCTTGCTTTTCATAGAAGTTTCTCACATTTCTACTCGCAAGACGAAGATATAACGCTTCGACAATTTCCTATTGAAATCGGATGCAAAGATACACATTTTTCCAATCTGCCGCAACGGTGCGACCTCACCCCTTTGGCACATTGGCTCGTCGACAGCGAAAAAAAAAGAGCCTGACAGTGCAACATCCAACCCGTTTTTGCGTTACCTATAAACAGGTGTAAACCAAACACAGGTAATCGCGACCTGACGACCACGGCACACAGGCAATCGCGCATACGCAAAAATCACACATTCAATGAAATCAACAGTATTCTCTTTTCTAATATTCATAGCCCTATACGCCCACTCCCAAACCCGCGAACTGCTGCCCTACGGCGACATGGACTCGTGGGCTGTGCGCAACATCAAGGAGGCGGGGCTGCTGGGCGGACGCACCAAGCAGCTGTACATGGTTGCCCAACGCGAGACCATCGACGGGGCAACCTACCGCCGCGGCAACTCGCCGTGGAGCACCAGCAACGCCTACGCCCACGCA
>CAJONE010000063.1 GCA_905235855.1 uncultured Bacteroidales bacterium | reverse complement strand
GGCACCACCTCAGTTGTCGACATGCCCAACACCATCCCGCAGACCACCACCATCGAAGCACTCGAAATCAAAGAGCACATGGCAGCCGCGAAATCGGCGGTGAACTACGGCTTCATGGTCGGCGCCACCAACGACAACATCGACTGGCTGCTGTCACTGGAGCCCACAAGATATGCAGCTATAAAACTCTTCCTCGGATCGTCGACTGGCAATATGCTTGTGAACGACGATTCCAAACTTGAAAGACTGTTCAAAGACGCCCGCAAACTGATTGTGGCCCACTGCGAAGAGGAAACCGTAGTGCAGGCAAACCTGAGAAACTTCAAATTGGAATACCAAGGCACCGATAAAGAAACCGCAGCCCTGCATCCACAGATACGAAACACCGAGGCCTGCTATCTCTCGACCTACAAGGCCATCGAACGCGCACGACGCTTAAACTCACGCCTGCATATAGCCCACCTGAGCACCGCTACGGAACTGAACCTGCTGAGTAACAAACCGCTTGAGGAAAAGAACATCACCGCTGAGGTAACGCCAAACCACCTGTGGTTCGACGACCGTGACTATGTGCAACTGGGCAACAAGATAAAATGCAACCCCGCCATAAAGAGCAACGACGACCGACTGGCACTCTGGGCGGCACTCTACGACGGACTTATCGACACCATCGGCACTGACCACGCTCCGCACCCACTTCAGGCCAAACAGAAACCCTATTTCGACGCACCAAGCGGCATCCCGAGCATACAGCATTCGCTGCAGATGATGATGGAACCCTTCTTCAACCCCGAAAGCAAGGACGACCGTGAGGCCATCAACACCTGGATGCCCCTGCTGGTCGAAAAACTGTGTCACAACCCAGCCACCCTCTTCGGCATCGCCGAGCGCGGCTACATACGCGAAGGCTATTGGGGCGACATAGTACTTTTAAAAGAAGAACCTCTCCCCCACCCCATCACGAAAGACAACCTACTCTACAAATGCGGCTGGAGCCCCCTCGAAGGCGAGACGCTCCACTGCCGCATAGAAAAAGTCTTCGTCAACGGCCTCCTTGCTGCCCAAACCGGCAAACCAACAGATACACGAGCAGCACAACAGCTGATATTCAACAATTAATCAGTCTACATGCGGCTGTTGTAGGAGATAGAAAAGACTGAAGCACATTTCTGTCAATTAATCAAGGGAGAAACCTAAACATTGCCTAAAAGGGCATATACAGATATAGCTGTGGCCACCGCCTACGGAAAACCGCATAATATCAATACGCCATGTATGTGCAAAAAACATAATCAACTAACCAGTCAAAACAGAAACCGCTAAAGAGCATGGAGGCTGCCTTGTAGGAGTCGGCCAACAAACTGCGCAGCGCTGTCGAGCCAGCAGAATACAAGCACGTGATGCAGAGCCTCCTATTCCTCAAATATGCTGGCGACCGATTTGAACAACGCAAGCAAGAACTCCTATCGCAAGGCTTGAAGGAGTATGTCGACCAAGTTAGAGTTCTATACGACGGAGAATGAGTTCTACCCTGCGCCCCAAGTGCCGATAGTCGTACATCATGGAGAATGCCAAGCAACCCAATATCTTCCAGATTATCGACGACGCACTTGTCGACATCGAGAAGAAAAAGCAAGAATCTGCGCGAAAACGACACTGCCCCGCCCTATTAAACCAAACTTGTTTTAGAATTCAGAGCGGCACAGCAGAGCACGGATTGCAAATTTATGAAAAAAAATGCCCGCACTATTCACGGAATAGGCGGGCACTTTAACCGGATATGTCTGAATTGAAGGCGGATTAGCGTCTTCTCTCCTTGATACGGGCTTTCTTACCAGTAAGGTCGCGCAGGTAGAATATGCGAGCGCGGCGCACAGCACCGTGCTTGTTGACATCGATCTGCTCAATAAACGGTGAGGAGAAAGGGAAAATGCGTTCCACACCCACGCCGTTGGTAACCTTACGAACAGTAAAGGTTTCGGTTGAACCGCTTCCGCGACGTTGCAAAACAACGCCCTGGAAGTTCTGGATTCGCTCCTTGTTTCCTTCTTTGATTTTGTAGTGAACCGTGATGGTATCGCCAGCCTTGAATTCGGGGAACTCCTTACGTTCGACCGAATCCTCTACATATTGCAATAATTCAATTTTTCCCATGTCTGTAAATGTTTAAAAGGTTATACAACTCAAATTACGTGGCTTATTTCTTAACCATCTTAACGACAGCGGTGAACGCCTCGGGGTTGTTCATAGCCAAATCGGCCAGAACCTTGCGGTTGAGTTCGATGCCGTTCTTGTGAAGTTCGCCCATAAACACAGAATAGGAAATACCATTGATGCGGCAGCCGGCGTTGATACGGTTGATCCACAGAGCGCGGAACTCGCGTTTCTTGGCCTTACGGTCGCGGTATGCATAGGTCTGGCCTTTTTCCCATTTGTTTTTGGCTACGGTCCATACGTTTTTACCTCTGCCCCAATAGCCTTTGGTGCGGTTGAGGATTTTTTTTCTGCGTGCCCTTGAGGCAACTGCGTTTACTGATCTTGGCATAGTTTAATTTGTTTTTCGTTTAAGCGACGGTTTGTGTCCGTTCTTTTGTGCTTGAAACAATGGTTAATAACTCCGAATTCTTAATGAAGCAGCATACGTTTGACGCGTTTCTCGTCGTCGCGGCTCACAAGAGCCGTATGGTCGAGGTTGCGCTTCTGTGTCGTTTCCTTCTTGGTGAGGATGTGACTGTGGTAAGCGTGCTTTCTCTTGATTTTGCCGGTACCGGTGAACGCGAAGCGTTTTTTGGCAGCGGCCTTAGTTTTCATCTTAGGCATTACTTTACTGTTTTAATAAGTTAGACTATAACGATTGAATATCCGGTTTTCTTATTGTATCACTTGTTCAGGCAACGTGTATGGTTCATTCGGGCAGGCGCTCTGGTGTTTCTCAACCTTTCTTGGGCGCAATAATCATAATCATACGCTTGCCTTCGAGACGTGGCATCTGTTCGGGCTTGCCAAGATCCAACAGGGCTTCGGCAAACTTGAGCAACTGCTGCTCGCCTTGCTCCTTGTAGACGATGCTGCGACCCTTGAAAAAGACATCGACGCGCACTTTGTTGCCGTCTTTGAGGAATCCGCGGGCATGGTTGAGCTTGAATTCGAAGTCGTGGTCGTCAATTTGCGGGCTGAGTCGAATTTCTTTGACCACCACCTTGGATGCGTTGGCCTTGCGCTCTTTCTCCTTTTTTTTCAGTTCGTAGAGATACTTCTGGTACTCTATGATTTTACAAACAGGAGGGTTTGCGGTGGGCGAAATCATAACGAGATCCAGTCCTTCGTCGTATGCCAGTTTGATGGCATCTTTCGTGTTGTAGATGGTGGGTTCCATCCCCTCGCCTACCACACGTACAACTGGGGCTGTGATGCGCTCGTTTACCTGATGTTCAGGCTCTTTCTTTACGGGTCCGCGACCACGGAATCGGCTTTGGTCGCCTGGTTTGAATGGTGCTGCTATAACTTGGTTCTCCTATGTTAAGTTAATAATTTGTTGTTCTGTTTCCGTTTGATGTTGTGTGTTTTGTTACAACCGAACATTATGTTTCTCTGCATTAAGCCAAAGCGGGAGTTGTTACATTACCTCGCTGATTTCTTTCCCGATCAGTGCAGCGAAGTCTTCGGGTTTCATGGTACCGAGGTCGCCAGCTCCCTGACGGCGTACGCTCAGTGTGCCTTCGCCAATCTCTTTCTCGCCCATTATGAGCATGAAGGGGTATTTGGCCAGTTCGGCATCGCGTATCTTGCGTCCGATTTTCTCGTCGCGCATATCAATGGAGCCACGAAGGTTCATATCCTCCAGATGGGCTTTCATAGCTTTGGCTTCCTCGACATATTTTTCGCTGACGGGCAGGATGATAAACTGGTCAGGCGTTAGCCAAAGAGGGAACTTGCCGCCGGTGTGTTCGATCAGTACGGCGCAGAAGCGCTCCATCGAGCCGAAAGGTGCACGGTGTATCATTACGGGTCGGTGCTTCATACCGTCGCTGCCGATATATTCCAAACCGAAACGTTCGGGCAGGTTGTAGTCTACCTGAATGGTACCCAACTGCCAACGGCGACCGATGGCATCTTTGACCATAAAATCGAGCTTCGGTCCATAGAAGGCGGCCTCGCCATATTCCACTTTCGCTTTCAAACCCTTTTCCTGACAGGCTTCAACAATAGCCTGTTCAGCTTTTGCCCAGTTCTCGTCGGTGCCGACATATTTGGTTGTGTTGTTGGGGTCGCGCAGCGATATCTGGGCTTCGAAGTTCTCAAAACTGAGCGCCTTGAAGATGATTTCGATAATCTCCATCACCTTTATGAACTCGTCCTTCACCTGGTCTGGACGGCAGAAGATATGGGCATCGTCCTGAGTGAATGAGCGAACACGGGTCAATCCGTGCAACTCGCCGCTCTGCTCATAGCGATAAACCGTGCCGAATTCGGCGAGTCGCAGAGGCAAATCCTTATACGACATCGGTTCATTTTTGTAAATCATGCAGTGATGCGGGCAGTTCATGGGTTTCAGGAGATATTCCTCGCCTTCTTCCGGTGTGGTTATGGGGCGGAATGAGTCGGCGCCGTAGTGATCCCAATGGCCGCTGGTGACATAAAGCTGCTTGCCACCGATATGAGGTGTCATCACCTGCTTATAGCCATATCGTTTCTGAATCTTACTGAGAAAATCCTGAAGGCGAAGTCGAAGGTCGGTGCCCTTCGGCAACCATATAGGCAAACCCTTACCCACCATGTCGCTGAACATGAAGAGCCCCATCTCCTTTCCAATTTTGCGGTGGTCGCGTTTCTTGGCCTCTTCGAGCATCACAAGATATTCGTCAAGCTCTTTTTTCTTCGGAAAAGAGATTGCATAGACTCTGGTTAACTGCGGACGGTGTTCGTCGCCACGCCAATATGCGCCTGCCAGATTGATGAGTTTCACGGCCTTGATAGGGCTGAAGTCGACCAAATGGGGACCGCGACAAAGGTCGGTGAAGGAACCGCTGTCGTAGAACGATATGGTGCCATCCTCTAAGTCGTTGATCAGCTCGACTTTGTAGACTTCACCGCGATCGCCGAAAGTCTTCAAGGCCTCGGCCTTGCTCACTTCGCGGCGTCTTATGGGAGTCTTGGCCTGCACGAGCTCCATCATTTTTTTCTCTATCTTGGCGAAATCCTCGCTCGACACTTGGTAGTCGCCGAAGTCGATATCGTAGTAGAAACCGTTTTCAATCGAAGGTCCGATGCCAAATTTTATTCCGGGATAGAGCTCCTGCAAGGCTGTAGCAAGCAGGTGTGCGGAAGTGTGCCAGAAAGTGGATTTCCCTTCTTCGTCGTTCCATGTGAGAAGCTGTACGGTGGAGTCGGCGTTTATGGGACGATAGAGTTCCATAACTTTATCGTTGACTTTGGCAGCCAAAACGTTGCGTGCCAAACCCTCACTGATGCCTTTCGCTATATCCAAGGGGGTAACACCAGATTCATACTGATGAACCGAACCATCTGGAAGTGTGATATTTATCATAAAATCAAATATTCAGATTATTATCGTTAAGGACGTGCAAAAATACAAAACTCATTGATAATGACAAAATTTATTTGATTGCCGTGCAAGAAGCAAGCAGACTAAACCGGTTTTGCGATAGCAATCTGGAGCTCGTCCAACTGCTGCTGAGCGATTGGCGAGGGGCTGCCGCTCATCACGTCGCGTCCGCTGTTGTTTTTCGGGAAAGCGATAAAGTCGCGTATGGAGTCGACGCCGCCGAAGATGGAGCAGAGACGGTCGAAGCCGAAAGCCAAACCCGCATGAGGCGGTGCGCCATATGAGAAAGCGTCCATCAAGAAGCCAAACTGAGCATAAGCACTTTCGTCGGTAAAGCCAAGAGTGTGGAACATCTTGTTTTGCAGCTGACTGTCGTGGATACGAATGGAGCCGCCGCCAACTTCGACGCCGTTAATGACAATATCGTAGGCGTTGGCGCGGATGTCGCCCCAGCGGTCAGGGTTGTCAAGCAATGCCTCGTCTTCGGGCTTGGGCGCAGTGAAAGGATGGTGCATAGCATAGTAGCGCTGCGTCTCGTCGTCCCATTCAAGTAGCGGGAAATCGACCACCCAAAGGGGTGCAAACTTGTGCGGGTCGCGCAGACCGAGACGGGTACCCATTTCGAGACGCAGGGCACAGAGCTGCACACGAGTCTTCATAGGCTCGCCGCAGAGGATAAGCATCAAATCGCCAGGGCAGGCGGCGAACTTGTCGGCCACAGCTTTGAGGTCATCCTGCGAATAGAACTTGTCGACCGAGGACTTGAATGAGCCGTCGGCGTTGTATTTTACATACACCATGCCACCGGCGCCCACCTGTGGGCGTTTGACGAAATCGGTGAGTTCGTCGAGTTGCTTGCGAGTGTAATCGGCACAACCTTTGGCGCAAATACCGACCACGAGCGACGCATTGTCGAACAAGCCAAAACCGTGGCCTTTGACCACATTATCAAGTTCGACGAACTCCATGCCAAAGCGTTTGTCGGGTTTATCGCTGCCGTAGAGACGCATGGCGTCGTGCCACGTGATACGCTCAAACTGTGGAAATTCGATGCCTTTCTCCAGCTTGAAGAGGTGTTGTGTAAGGCCTTCGAACATCTGCAGCACATCCTCCTGCTCGACGAACGACATCTCGCAGTCGATTTGCGTAAACTCGGGTTGGCGGTCAGCACGTAGATCTTCGTCGCGAAAACAGCGCACTATCTGGAAATAGCGGTCCATGCCGGCCACCATGAGCAGCTGCTTGTACTGCTGTGGACTCTGTGGCAGTGCATAGAATTCGCCTGGATTCATACGGCTGGGGACGACAAAGTCGCGTGCGCCTTCGGGGGTTGACTTGATGAGCATTGGGGTCTCAATTTCGAGGAATCCGTGGTCGCTCAAATAGTTACGCACCAACATAGCCATACGATGGCGAAGTATAAGGTTATTTTTCACCGGATTACGACGAATATCGAGATAGCGGTATTTCATGCGCAAGTCGTCGCCGCCGTCGCTTTGGTCTTCGATCGTGAAGGGGGGCACTTTCGATTCGTTCAGCACAGTCAGCTGCTCGACCTGAATCTCGATTTCGCCGGTGGGGAGCTTTGTGTTTTTTGAGCTGCGCTCAATGACGGTGCCCGACACCTGAAGCACATATTCACGGCCAAGTTTGCGGGCACGTTCGCACAAGTCTGCGTTGGTTTCCATATTGAAGGCAAGCTGCGTGATGCCGTAGCGGTCGCGAAGGTCGATAAAAGTCATGCCGCCAAGGTCGCGGCTGCGCTGTAGCCAGCCGCAAAGGGTAACACGCTGACCGACATTGTTGATATTCAGTTCTCCACAAGTGTTTGTTCTGTACATATTGAATCGTTATAATTTTTATGTTATAAGTTTTGAGGTTTATGCTTTGCGTTTCAAAGTTTCAGTGTGTTGTTGATTTTGCGTTTTCGAATGAAGTTGCCGAGTTTCTTGAAAATGGCGACTCTTTTTTTAGGCCGTCCGCTGTCGAGCGAAAACACTTTCAGGTCGGTCACTTTGAGACGGGGCAGTTTTTTTTCGGAGAGTTCGGGTCGAGCGTTAGGCTGGCCATCGAGCGAGCCAGTATTGACGAGGTAATTTTTCGCCCGCGTGGTGTAGAACACACAGCTGTCGACAATAAGGTCGAATTCGGTGTAGGCGTTGTAAGAGGGTTCGATCAAGACGGGGACAAAGTCGCGAAACTCACAGTGGCGGAACGACACGATGCCGAAGTGAGACGAGAACTGGTTGTAGAGTTTGAAGAAGCTTACACTGTCGAAATACGCATCGCGTCCATAGCAGTGGATGTCGAACCTGTTTATTGTGGAATTGGCAATGGTAGAAGTGTTCATGTTGTTGGTTCCGAATACGCCCCAATTGCCATCGGCAAAGAGGTTTTCGGCACGGAAGTTCCAGATATTGTCCATCAGTATGCCATAGCCGTAGTAGTCGGTTCGTGAGTAGGTGCCATTAATTGTGACGTGGGAAAAAGTCACGTTTGAGCAATCGGTGATTTTTACGGCATTGTCGCCTACAAGAGGGCTTTCGGGAGTGATGATTGAAAAATCGCTTACGAGAACGCTGTCGATGCCCGATATGTCGAATGCCGATGTGATAACAGTTGACGAAGAGTCGCGTATTAGTGTGAGGTTTTTCACGACAAGGGAAGCGTAGCGCGGAGAGATGCATACACACAGGGGACTCGACTGCACATTGCAGTATGGCATGACAACTGAATTTTTCGCGTGTCCATTTTCGAGCAGGAGGATATCGCGGCGCTGGTGGCCGTAGCGATAGCCCTTTCGTTGTTCAACCCATGGGTTTTGGTCCTCTATGACAAGAAGTTTTCTGTTTTCGGCAAGTTCAGGAACCGACACGAAAACGCCCGTGTCGATCAGCGCCTTGTCGACATTTACAGGAGTTCTGTCGGACGCGCACGTGAAGAGGACTACCCGTCTTTGAGTGTTCCTGACACGAATTACGCACCCCTTGAAATCGTTATAGGCGGCAAGAGGTATGGATTTGAAATCGTCGGGGATGTCGAGATCGATGGTGTCGATACCCGAATAGTCGACCTGAGAATGGGCAGCGACAGCCGCTTGGTGAGTGGCGAGAAGCACACGATAGCGGTCGGTTGCGCTGACGGCATCGGCCCAGCCAAACTGGTAGGGTGAGATGCTTGCTGCGGCGGGAGTATGCGATGTCTGTGCAT
>CAJONE010000062.1:8913-19520 GCA_905235855.1 uncultured Bacteroidales bacterium | reverse complement strand
GAGAGCCACTACACCAAGCCCGAAGAGGTCATTGACTTCGTGACAAAAACAGGCGTGGACTCTCTGGCCATCTCGATCGGTACGAGTCACGGAGCCTACAAATTCACCCCTGAGCAGTGCACCGTTGACCCCAAGACGGGGCGACTTTTGCCACCGCCGCTGGCCTTCGATGTGCTGAAAGCCATCGAGGAGAAGCTGCCTGGATTCCCCATCGTGTTGCACGGCTCAAGCTCGGTGCCGCAGGAGGATGTCGACATCATCAACTCCAACGGTGGCGCCCTGAAGCAGGCTGTGGGCATACCAGAAGAACAGCTGCGCAAGGCCTCGAAAAGCGCCGTGTGCAAGATAAACATCGACAGCGACAGCCGTCTGGCCATGACTGCAGCCATACGCAAGACCCTGGCCGAAAAACCCGCCGAGTTTGACCCGCGCAAATACCTCGGACCAGCACGCGACCGCATGAAAGAACTCTACAAGCACAAAATCACCGACGTGCTGGGTTCAGAGGGCAAACTGATTGAACAATAACAACTTTTAATAGAGTCTATGGAATCTACACAAGGCTCATTGTACCTATGAGACTTATAGATCTTATATGACTTAAAGGTTCTTTAACTATCATCCTCCTTTGGAAGACTACTGTATCGAAATACGCGGCGCACGCTGCAACAACCTTAAAAATATCAATGTCGACATACCCACAGGCAAATTGGTGGTTATCACTGGTTTGAGCGGAAGCGGCAAGTCAAGTCTGGCTTTCGACACTCTCTACGCCGAGGGCCAGCGCCGTTATGTGGAAAGCTTGAGCAGCTATGCCAGGCAGTTTATGGGACGCATGGCAAAACCCGATGTGGACTATATCCACAACATATCGCCAGCCATAGCCATAGAGCAGCGCGTGAACAGCAGCAACCCGCGCTCGACTGTTGGAACCTCGACCGAGATATACGAATATTTGAAACTGATGTATGCTCGCATCGGACGCACCTTCTCGCCTGTGTCGGGCGTGGAGGTGAAACGACACTCGGTGAGCGACGTGACCGACCATATCTGCTCGCTGCCCGACGGGACAAGAGTGATGGTTTACGCGCCACTACATGCGAACAAGGAGCGACCGTTGAACGAACAACTCGAGATACTTCACCAGGAGGGTTTCATGCGAGTCTCGATAGCCGGCACGATAGTAAAAATCGAAGACTACCTGAAAGCAGGAGGCGGAGAGCTGATGGCTGCATCGGCTCCCATGCTTCTGGTCGACCGCATCGAGGTTCATCATGGCGACGACGGGCAAGTGGCTCGCATTGCCGAGTCGGTACAGACCGCCTTTTTCGAAGGGCGCGGCGAATGCGTGGTTGGCAGTCAGCAATCGTCTGCCGACGGGCAGACTACAGAAACCCTATTCTCGAACCGTTTCGAGGCCGACGGCATCGCATTCGAGAAACCAAACCCCAACTTCTTCAGTTTCAATAACCCTTACGGAGCCTGCCCAACCTGTCAGGGCTACGGAAGCGTGATTGGCATCGACGAGCGTCTGGTAGTCCCGAACCCAAGCCTATCGATATATGACAACGCTGTGGTGTGCTGGCGCGGCGAAAAGATGCAGGAGTGGAAAAACCACCTCATAAAGCAATCCACCAAAATCGGATTTCCCATCCACACGCCCTACCGCGAGCTGACCGACGGGCAGCGCGACATACTGTGGCACGGCAAAGGGTCGTGGGAGGGGATCGACGGTTTCTTCAAATGGGTTGAAAGCCAAAGATACAATACCGTGTGCTGGCCGCCCGCTACAGAGGCAAGACGGTATGTCCCGACTGCCACGGCACGAGACTGCGCAAAGACGCCGACTACGTGAAAGTGGGCGGAAAGAGCATCAGCCAACTGACACGCATGCAGGTGAGCGACCTACAGCAATGGCTTGAACAACTGCAACTCACCGACCACGAGCAGGAGGTGGCAAAACGCGTCATGGTGGAGTTGCGCAACCGCGTGGGATACCTGATGGACGTAGGGCTTGGCTACCTGACGCTGAACCGCTTGTCGAACAGCCTAAGCGGTGGCGAAAGCCAGCGCATCAACCTCTCCACATCGCTGGGCAGTTCGCTCGTAGGCTCGATGTACATACTTGACGAGCCGTCGATTGGGCTGCACAGCCGCGACACCGACCAGCTCATAGGCGTGCTGAAACAGCTGCGCGACCTGGGCAACACCGTCATCGTGGTTGAGCACGACGAGGACATAATCCGCGCCGCCGACTACATAATAGACATCGGACCAGGAGCCGGACGTCTGGGCGGCGAAGTCGTGTTTGCCGGCAAGTACATGCTCCCCCACAAAAAAACAGCCAAGCCTGCAAAACGCCCCAACACAAAGGAAAGCACCCCATACATCAAAGCCGCCCCCCAATCCCTCACCCTGCAGTATCTCGATGGCACACTCTCCATACCCATACCCAAATGTCGCCGCCGCTGGCGCGACCGCATAAGCATAACAGGAGCCTACTGCAACAACCTAAAGGACGTGGATGTAGACATACCGCTCGGCGTGTTCACCGTGGTGACTGGCGTAAGCGGGTCGGGCAAGACCAGTCTGGTCAAGCAGGTGCTGTACGACGTGCTGAAACGCCGCTTCGAGGACAACCCCGACTACACAGGACAGTGTGTGTCGCTCGGCGGCGACTTGAAACGGCTGCACGGAGTGGAACTGGTCGACCAAAACCCCATAGGACGCTCCACACGCAGTAACCCGGCCACCTACATGAAAGCCTACGACGAAATACGCCAGCTCTACGCCATGCAGCCGCTGGCCAAAACACGCGGATACAAGGCAGGCTTTTTCTCGTTCAACACGGAGGGCGGACGCTGCGAGACCTGCGAAGGCGAAGGCTACGTGACCATCGGCATGCAATTCATGTCCGACCTGCATCTGGTGTGCGAAGAATGTCATGGCTCCCGGTTCAAGGAAGAAACTCTCGAAGTGCTCTTCAAAGGTAAGAACATCAGTCAAGTACTCGATATGACAATTGACCAGGCCATCGAGTTTTTCACCCCCACAATCGACCCCGCCAACGGCGAAACCAAAGAGTCAAAACAGATTTTGCTCACTCTCCAGTCCATACAGTACCGTCTGCAACCGCTTCAGGACGTTGGGCTCGGCTACCTGAAACTCGGCCAAAGCAGCAGCTCACTCTCGGGCGGAGAGGCGCAACGCGTTAAGCTGGCCTCGTATCTTATCAAAGGCTCGGACGAGCGTCCGCGCCTGTTTATTTTCGACGAACCCTCGACTGGACTACACTTCCACGACATACGCAAACTCCTACAGTCGTTCGACTCAATGATTGCCAACGGCCACAGCATAGTGGTCATCGAACACCACCCCGACATCATCAAATGTGCCGACTGGGTGATTGACCTCGGCCCCGAAGGAGGCGATGGCGGCGGCAACATTGTCTTTGCCGGCACACCCGAAGAACTGGCCAAATGCCACCAGTCGTACACGGCCAAAGCAATCCAGACAAAATTAAACCAAATTCGGGACAACAATTAACACACTCGATGCAATAACGAAACATCAAAATAAGCACTTGCGGAAAAACCATGAACAAATACCTACGCAAAATACGCATCGCCTCGCTTTCGGGTCTTTATTGCTCGATGGCAATGGTAGCCGCCGTAGTGGCCTTGAACTATTTTTCGAAATGGCACATCACCGGGCTGAATGAAACCACGCAACGGTCGATGCTGGTTACAGGCGCCGTTCTGGCAGTGCTCGTAACCGCTGTGGCACTGCTCACCATACGCCGTTTCACGCCCAAGATACGCCAACTCGACGACACAGAGCAGAAACTGCGCCTCTATGCAGGCAACATTGCGAGGCTCTACTACACAGTGCTCGCAACGGTGGTGATAGAGTGCCTTCTGGTCATCGTTTCCGACAGCAACATCCTCATCATGCTGACGCTGCTGCTGGTGATGATGATGTTCCTCGCCTACCCCAACATGTACAAAATCAAGGTCGACCTCGGCCTCGACGACGAGACGATGAAACAGTTGTTCGGTGACAAATACATAAGCGACACTCCGACCGACCAACCCGACGGCACATCGGAGACCTCCGTCGATTAACACGAGGATATCCCATGACCATAGCCGCCATATCCACCCCCGCGGGAACCGGAGCCATAGCCATAGTCCGGCTTTCGGGCTGCGACGCAAAACTGATTGCAGAGCGGTTCGTAAAGCCGCTATACGACCGCAGAGCCACCTACTCAACCTTTGTGGCCGGCGGCGAAGCCATTGACGAAGTGGTGGCCACATACTACCGAGCACCGCACTCCTACACGGGCGACGACACGGTGGAGATAGCCTGCCACGGCTCGCTCTACATACAGCAGACCATTCTGCAAGAGCTAATCAATGCGGGAGCCCGGCTGGCCGAAGCGGGCGAGTTCACACAACGGGCCTTCCTCAACGGACGGCTCAACCTTTCGCAGGCAGAAGCGGTGGCGGACCTGATCAGCTCGACCTCCGAGGCATCTAACCGTCTGGCCATGAGCCAGCTGCGCGGAGGCTATCAACAGCAGCTACGGGCGATGCGACAGGAACTACTCGACTTGACGGCGCTGCTCGAACTCGAACTCGACTTCAGCGAAGAGGATCTTGAGTTTGCCGACCGCAGCCGACTTATGCAACTGACGCAGAACATCGAAAACGAGGCCCGCCACCTCGTCGAGAGTTTCCGCAGCGGCAATGCGGTGAAAAACGGTGTGAAGGTGGCCATAGTTGGAGCACCAAATGCGGGCAAGAGCACTCTGCTCAACGCCTTGATAGGCGACGACCGCGCCATAGTGAGCGATATTCCCGGCACCACACGCGACACTATCGAAGACACCATCGTAATCGACGGCATACTGGTCCGCTTCATCGACACGGCGGGTCTGCGCCAAAGCGACGACCCTATCGAAGCCGAAGGCATCAGACGCAGCCAGAAAGCGGCCCGAGAAGCCGACGTGGTTGTCTATCTGCTCGACGCGACGTCAGACAGTATGTCGCCATCCGATTTGCACATCGACACATTGACACAATCGCCAAATCAGGCACCCGGAATTTCGGGCAATCTTATCCTCGCCCTGAACAAGTGCGACCTGCGTTGCGACCTCGACACGGTGAAACAAGAATTTTCGACACTCGGCGGCCAATTTCCTATTGAAGCCATTTCGGCCAAACTCGGCACGGGTCTCAACAAACTGAAACGAGCCATAGTGGAACCGTTCAAAACGAAGGGGGAAACGGCGGTGCTGACCAACATGCGACACTACGACGCGATGCGGCACCTGCTTGAAGCGATAATACAGGTGCGGCACGGGCTTGACAGCCAAATACCGACCGACCTGGTTGCGATTGACTTGCGCGATGCCATCCACCAGATCGGAACCATAACGGGCGAGGTGACTACGGACGAAATTCTGGGTACGATTTTTTCGCGTTTCTGCATCGGAAAGTGACTTTTTATAAAAAAAACTCTGAACAACTTGGAGCAATTTGAACAGAGCCTCTCTAAATGATGGGCTTTTTGTAGTTTAACGCTTCAAGTTGCATATTTGTCAAGTCTATTGACAACCATAAAACGGTTCAACAGCAAACATCAACGTAAAGATGTTGGAGGATCTCAAATATTTCTTCCATCTGCACCACAAGAAGGTAATACCCCCCGTACCATATCACAGACTACTGCAAGTACATATAACCATCTTGCTTTATTGCACAATATAACCATTTCTTTTCCGTTATATCAACGTAAATCAATACACAAGGACATGGCGACAATCACATTGGAATATGACGGACGCAACAGCGCAATCAAGCAGCTGATTCAGGTGTTGTTCACTTTGGGCGCAAAAGAGGCAGCGCCTAACACCAAGGAAACGCAGACCAAGATGGTGAAAGAAAGTCTGACTACAGCTTTCGATGAGTTATATGCCGGCAAGGCACGTAAAAACGCAAGAAATCTCTTCGCGTAATGGTCACGTTTGAATACCTGCCCGAGTTTGAGCGGCGTGCCACGTCCTTGGCTAAGAAATACCGCTCGTTTGTCGACGACTACAACACCTTCCTCGACGCGTAACCCGTTTGGCGGTACCCTGCTTGGCAACAACACATACAAGCATCGTATGGCCATTGCATCAAAGGGAAAGGGCAAAAGCGGAGGCGCAAGGGTAATTACCTACAACGTGCAGCAGACCGAGGAAGATGTCACCATCACGCTGATGTCCATTTATGACAAGTCCGAAATCAGCAACGTGTCCGACGACTATCTCCGCCAGCTGGTAAAGGAGATAGAAATCAAAAAATAGAAGAGCATACAAATAAATGATTGCCTTCCTTCAGCCTTCAAACCTCAAGCGCATCTTCCTAAAACTTCATGAGCATGATTCCGAAAATCATGCTCATGTTTTATATACAATCATGCTCATGATTTTTTGAAATCAAGAGCATGATTTTGAAACTTCTTGCGCTTGGGATTTTGCAGGCTACTTTTTCTTGCTCAGTATATCCTCGGCGGGGCGGAACTTGGCGGCGGCCAGAGCGTCCTTGATGCCCTTGCCGGCGCAGAAGCGTAGGTTGACTTTCTTGATTTTGTCGAGTGTCACCTCTTTCTCGCCGCGGCAAGCCTCGCCCGTGATGGTCAGCGAGAACGAACCGAGTTCGCCGAGCTGCACCGTGTGGCCGTCCAGCAGCAGACGCTCCATCACCTTCTCCAGCTGGTAGACCGACATTTCGGCCTCCTTCGGGTTGAGCGTCGTCTCGTCCGACACGAGCTTTGCCACCTCGTGTTCGTCCACCTGCCCCACGCTCTTCAGAATCGGATACCATTTGCGGGCACCTTTCGGGTCGCGCGGGTTGCCCCTTTGCACTTTGTTGTAAAATAAAGGCATAGTTACTCCTTCCTTTTGTGGTTTAACAATCGATTAATACGAGTGCAACGGTACACATTATTTCCGAGGTGACAAAATAAATATGTAGTTTATTACCTATTTTACCTCCATCGTTTATGGTTTTCCTTACATTTCTCTAATGCTTGTATTGCAGGGTAATAACCTACTTTTATTGCTTTTTTGTATTCTTTCTTGGCTTTTCTGTATTTATGCAGTTTCTCGTATGCTTGGCCTCGGTCGTAATACATTTTATCATTATACCAACCATATTTCAAAGCATAGTCTGAATAATAAATGAATCCCTCATAGTCTAGAACTTGTAATCTTTTATAGGCTTCTGCTTTATAGTATTCAAAGCCCTCTTTGTTCTGCATCTGTCTTGCATACTCAGCCTGTGCATGCATTTCTAATTGTTCATATGATAGCGGTCTAAATTTGGAATTAATAACGATACCACCATTTTGCGCAAAAGACCCCATGCTCATTGCGCCCAAAAGCAAAGCCATAATCAAGATTCTTTTCATAATGTTATTTTTTTATTTCTAACGTATTTATTTTCGTCACAGACACTCTTTTATCACCAATCAACAAATAGACCCAAAGATGTTCTACAATATTGTCATTCTTATTTTTGTTTGCAGCATAACCAACCTCCCTTATGGCACCTTCAATTATGCTGCCATCCATAAGTGTGACTTTGGCAAGTTGCCCTATCCATGTTTGGGTCTCTTTAGTCTGGACGTTAAGAAGATTGTCTCTATTGTATGTTTTCCATTCCATTGTATTCTATATATTACTGTTCATAATAATCCCACCTGTCATAAAGGTCATTCCATTTATAGTAACCAACAAGTGTTCCATAAGAATTGAACACATCATATCTGTCATAAAGGTCATTCCATTTTCGATAGCCAATCACATTGCCATTTCTATCTTTTATATCTTCTCTATCATATAGTGAATTATGGCTTCGTGTCTGCTGTACATTTCCTGTACGATTCTTTACATCTGTTCTATCGTAGAGGCTATTAAAACTTTCTGTTTTAATCAATGTGCCATATGCATTATAGAACTCTGTTCTTTCATATAGTTCATTGTACTTTGAATAGCCAATCATTTTCCCATTTGAATCAAAATACTCTGTACGGTCATACAGACTATTGTACTTTTGTGTATAACTTTGGGCAGAGCATAAACCCGAAGAAAAAACAAAAAGTAATGCTAAAAAAAGTGTTTTTTTCATTTCTTATTCAATTTTGATTATACCAGATAATTCGTAAATGTATGGGGAACCATCCATCTCAAATCGGATAGTCTCAGGAATCTTTGTGTTTTGTTGAAGATTGTAGTTAAAAAACACATTTGCAGTATACGAACCAAGCCCACTGACATTTTCACCTCCTTGATACATTCGTATTTTCGACTTTCCTTCAAAAACCTCTTCTGCCTTATTTACAATCACTAATTTAAATACCATGTCTTCTGTCATGATTATTATCAAGTACTCTTGCTCACCAATGACTGCAGAGGCAACACCACCCTTGTAGTCGTCAAACCTCTCGATCGTTTGCTTCGTTTGAGCATTGATTATTTCCAATTGATGATACACAAACTGCTCATTAACGTGATAATTATTCCCGTTTTGGGCATATAAACCTGTTGTAAATAGATACAGGCAGAACATGAGTAATAATCTTTTCATTTCTTTTCTTCTTTAGGATCATTATAGGTAAACCATGCCTTGAGGTTTATTCTCATAAAAGATGTATAACATATGCCGAGTGGACCAATCGGCGTTTTGGTTAAACTGATACATCATTTCACCACGTTGTTTGTATTTGTCCACGAAATCCCATGTTATAATTGTAATAAAACCATCATGTATTTCTTTCTTATTGTAAACATCATAGTAATTTAACTCTCCCCAGTAGAAACGATTGTCTACTTGCTTTACTTTAATGAAGTTTTGCCGTACTTGTCCCATTTCAAATGGTTCTAGTGAGCATTCTGCTGATGCAAAGACATCCCATTGGGGTAGTCTTTTGTGCGAATAGTGCAAGCGAGCAGAATAGTAAGCATGCTAATGCCGTTATTTTCTTCATTTTCTTTTTTGGGCGGTTTTATCCTGTCGGGCTCTTCAGTTTTATAATGGTTAAACAAATTTCGGCTTCCGGCCGTAGAGCCGGAAGCCGATGTTGGGGTAAGGATATGAAAAAGGCGCGAAACCTTCGTATTTCTGATTAAATCCTTATTTCCGAATCGGGTGACTGGTAAATAAAACCCTGTAATAAATAAGGTACGAACATTCCACGCCAAGGCGTGAACTTTCCGTAGTCTTATTCCCATTACTTCAAGATTACCAGTCTTCGATTCGGGAGAACAAGCACTTCAAGCTCTATCTATTTCTTTTCTATTCCTACGTTTTATGTCATATTTTTTTAGGGTTCTTCACAAAAATGCGTAGGTGATATATTAAGGAAAGAGTCTGCTTCGTTTTTGTGATGGATAAACAACAGATGCATCAGCCATTACTCTTGTTGCCGACACTCGCTATTCAAAATACTCTATTTTGCGGTTGGTTATGAATGTCGGGATGGCGTTGTCCTTTTCGAGCACGTATTGTGTGCGCTGTATCCAGTTTCCCTTGCTGTCGTACTTGTACTGGTAGAGAGTGGTGCTCACCTCGGCATCCTCGTCGGTGTAGTCGTAGGTGGTGACATTGATGGGCTGCTGGTGGGCATCGTATTCGTAGTGGTGGTCGAGAATTTTGGTTTTCGAGCGGTCGTAAACCGAGGTGCGGTGCAGGGCTCCGTCGAAGTCATAACTATAGACTTCGCGCCGGTAAACGTTGTTTTTTGCATCGTTGTAGCTTCGCTCGACTAGTCGGCCCGACCCGTCGTATTTATAGATTACCCTGTGTTCAATCTGGCGCTCGGCGTCCTCGACATAACTCTCCGACAGCGTCAGATTTTTGTCGTAGACATAATATGTGCGTCCAATAATCTGTTCGTGATTGTCGACGATATGTTCAAGCGTCATAAGGCCGAAACCGTCGTGCTTGTAGCGTGAACGAAAGAGGATATCGCTTTCGTCGGCGTTAAGGAAAGTCATGCTGCGACGCTGGCCTTTCTCGTTATATAGGGTTTCGGTGCGTTCGAGCTGCTCACCGTACTGCATGTCGCCGTCGCGGTCGACCACAGCCTCATAGAGGGTGGCGGCAACTTTTTTAACGTTTCCGGTCAAACCATCCTGCACCGACTCGCGCTGCGAAGTCTGTGCAACGGAGACCGAGAACATTGCTACTACCAACAGTACCGACAGAAAGATTCTTTTTTTCATGGTCAATCTTTTAGATAATGTTACGAAAAGATTAACGCACGCCGTTGCGGTTTATTTTGTTGGACAACAAAAAAATCACAGCGCGGAAACAAGTTTACATTAGGCTTCTAATATGACTCTTCTAACGGGACAGCCCAAGAAAGTCGTCGACATGGCTGAATACGATATCGGCTCTGGCAGCGAAGCTTTCTTCGGTAGCGAAAGCCACGTGTGGCGTTAGAATACAGTTTGGCGCAGCGAGCAGCGGATGGTCGGACGGAAGCGGCGGTTCCTGTTCGAAGACATCGAAAGCGGCCCCCGAAAGAGAACCCTCGGCCAGGGCGTCGGCCACGGC
>CAJONE010000062.1:0-8905 GCA_905235855.1 uncultured Bacteroidales bacterium | reverse complement strand
GAATGTCACACACCGGGCCACGAGCCGTGTTGACAAGCAGAGCGGTGGGTTTCATAAGGCGCAGTCGTTCACGGCTTATAAGGCCCCTAGTCTCGGCGGTTACAGGAAGGTGCAATGTGACTATATCGCACTGGCAAAGCAGCTGGTCGAGTGACACATATTGCACGCCCATCGCTTCTACATCGGAATGCCGGCTTCGGTTGTAGGCCAACACCTTGCATCCGAAAGCCAGGAGCAGACGGATTGTGGCAGTGCCGATGGCGCCGGTGCCCACCACCCCAACAGTTTTGCCACGCAGTTCGCGACCAAGAAACTGTCCGCGTCCTTTTCCATCGCGAAGCCCTCCGTCGAACCGCGTAACCTGCCGCAGCAAATCGATCATCATGCCCACGGCGAGCTCGCTGACGGCAGTTGTAGAATAGCCAGCGGCATTCTGCACCCCAATGCCATTTTGCCGGCAATAGTCAAGGTCGATATGGTCGAGACCAGTAAAGGCGACCGAGAGATACCTTAGCTTGGGCGACTGCTCCAAAACCTCGCGCGGCATACTAATGTTTGACACAACCACGATGTCGGCGTCGCGCATACGTTCGACCAACGTTTCCGGACGTTCATCGCGATCGGGAAAATACCTGAACGTGTGGCCCATGTCGGAATAATGTTTTTCGAGCTGTACGAAACGTTCGTTCGAAATGCCAAGCGGTTCAACACATGAGATAATCATAAGCTTTAAATGATATTTGAAAGATAAGTACAAACTGAAATTATGAATGCGAGTCTTAAGCCAGGTTAGCCGTAGCCGATGTCGGGCGGAGAGAGACGGCTTGCAAACACCGAAGCCGTATCGGTCTCGAGGCTGTTATCATTTCTTTTTCACGGAGAACCCGAAGCCGCCGAGTCGTTCGCCGAGCCCATAATAGCGTCCGTGCGAGTAGGCGAGCGGCTGCGCATGATTAAGTTGGAATGCGCCAGTTGCCTTGTCAATCAGCTTTTCATCGGCATCGACAGCAACCACCTCGGCCAGAAACATGTCGTGGCTTCCGAGGGGCTTGATTTCGGTGACACGGCACTCTATGTTGAGCGGGCTTTGAGCTATAAGCGGTGCACGTACAACCTGTCCGCGTTCGGGAGTGAGTCGCATTTCGCGGAATTTGTTGAAATCACGACCGCTTTTCACACCACACCAGTCGGTGGCGTAGGCCAGTGCGACGGTGGTAAGGTTGATTACGAATTCGCCAGTGCGCGAAATGATTGCATGCGAGTGGCGCTCCTTTCGAACCGAGATATAGCACATCGGCGGGTCGGAACAGATAGTACCCGTCCAGGCCACGGTAAGAATGTTCATCTCGCCGTCGATATCGCCGCACGAGACCATAACTGCCGGCAGAGGATAGATAAGCGTGCCTGGTTTGAAACTGACTTTGGCCATTGCTTTGTCGATGACAAAAAAACAATCAGACACCCGAAAGTGTCTGATTGCTGCATATTCATTTATTAAACAACACTAAATTTTTTCGTTTAGTTCGCGCTTTTTGTAGGAAACTGCGACGTACACGTCACCTGCAAAAGCGTTACACCTGAAGTTTTTTGTCGATGTCCTCAACCCAGCACTGAAACTGCTTGTCGGTTTCGGCAAGGTTGGCCACAGTCTTGCAGGCGTGGAGGACAGTGGCGTGGTCCTTGTTGCCGCACTGCAGCCCGATGATAGCGAGCGACGACTTGGTGAGCTTCTTGGCGAAATACATGGTAAGTTGTCGTGCCTGTACAATCTCGCGCTTACGGGTGTGGGACTGTATGCTGTCGACTGGCAGGTTGAAATAATCGCACACAACTTTCTGAATGAAGTCGATAGTGATTTCGCGCGAGGTGTTTTTCACAAACTTGTCAACCATCTGCTTGGCGAGTTCGATGGTGATTTGCTTTTTGTTGAGCGAGGACTGTGCGATGAGCGAAATCAA
Source organism: uncultured Bacteroidales bacterium (assembly GCA_905235855.1). Classification (GTDB taxonomy): domain Bacteria; phylum Bacteroidota; class Bacteroidia; order Bacteroidales; family P3; genus Colimorpha. The sequence continues at coordinate 6,947 of CAJONE010000062.1, read as the reverse complement.
AGCACCCTCGAGTTCGCGCACGTTAGTGTTGATGTTGTAAGCGATGTATTCGACCACCTCGTGAGGCATCTCAATGCCTTCGTTTTCGAGTTTCTTTTTGAGGATAGCCATACGCGTTTCGACATCTGGAGCCTGAAGGTCGGCCGAGAGACCCCATTTGAGCCGCGAGAGCAAGCGCGGTTCCAGGCCGGCAAGCTCGGAAGGAGCCTTGTCACTGGTGATGATAATCTGTTTGTTATTCTGGTGCAGATGGTTGAATATGTGAAAGAAAGCCTCCTGAGTTTTTGGTACTTTATTGGCCCAGAACTGTATGTCGTCGACAATGAGCATATCGACCATCTGGTAGAAGTGGATGAAGTCGTTGGTAGTGCCGTTTCTGCCGGCATTCATGTACTGCTGCAGGAAATTTTCGGATGTGATATAGAGGACAACCATGTCTGGGTGGTTTTCCTTGGTTTTGATTCCGATAGCGTTGGCGAGGTGGGTTTTGCCGAGTCCCACGCCGCCATAGATCAGCAGCGGGTTGAAAGATGTGGTGCCGGGATTTTTTGCCACAGCGTAGCCTGCCGACCGCGCCAGACGATTGCAGTCACCCTCGACAAAGTTGTCGAGAGTGTAGTTCTCGTTGAGTTGTGAGGGCACTTTCACTTTGCCAAGCCCTGGGAAGATGAACGGGTTTGGCATATCCGTATGGCTTGCATCGCTAATATTCATAGGTATTTCCTTGGGGGGGTTATTGACTGCCTTGCTGCCGCCGGTGGGTACGGTGGTGGTTGTAGGACCTACCTGGTCCATAACAATGCTGTATTTCAGCATACCCTTGGGGCCAAGTTCCATGCGGATAGCCTTTCGGACAAGGTCGATGTAATGTTCCTCAATCCATTCATAATAGAAGGCGCTGGGGACTTGTATGGTCAAGGTGAAATTTTCGAGTTGGACCGGTCTTATGGGCGCGAACCAGGTTTTGAATAACTTATCCCTGTCATCGCCGAGATTGTCCTTAATTATCTCCAGGCAGTTTGCCCAAACGGTTTTGTAACTTTTCTCCATTGTTTAACGCTCTATACTTGTGCTTTCTTAGGTTTGATCGTTTGTGATTAAACAGATATGGATTCTTGCATGTTTCGCAATGCGGCTTCGTAGGTTAGAAACGTTTCCAACGACATCGCAAGGTGTATCAGTTTGACGTTAACGGTGTTTGAAAACGAAGAGCAAGACCCGACTGTTTTTTTCGTCGTTTGCAAAAATGCGACAAAAGGAACGACTGCTTGGTGATTTTTTTTTTTGCCTTTTTCGTAAATTTTTATTAAAGCATTTTTGGTGAAAACGGCTCGGCTCAATCTATAAAAAATTTGTTTTCGGAAAACCTTTGTGGAAAATAGTCATTTAAACATTTTTTATTCTTTTCTCGCGCAATATTACAACATTTTCGAAATAGAAACAAATTTTTGGTTGATTTTTTTCGTGTTTTTTCTTGTTTTTTTTCGGTTTTTGTAAATGTTTGATTAGTCAAGGTTTGTGAAGTAAAACCTTTATAACACATTGTAGAACAAGATTATTGCATAATTTTTTGAGTTTCAACAACGGTTTCGGAAAAAGGGATTGTAGTGTTCGAAAAATCATGTCGTTTGCAAAGTCAGCACGTAACTTGTTGTTGAAAACAAGGGGTTATCAACAACAAAATCGTTATAACTTTTATCAACACAACAGGCGGCGAATGTTGGTAAAACATACATCGGTTTGAAACAATGCGGAGGCATAAACGTAAAAAGAAATATAGGATTCACATGACGGTGAAAGCCTAATCCTGAAGCGTGGCAAATATGTGCCACTCCATACAGATTGTCGGGATGCAAACTAACTAATATTGTTATGAATACGAAACTCATCACAGCGATAGCCATCTTTTTTTTCGCATTTAGCGCAATGATGCCCAAAGTGGCAGGGCAGGTCACGGCAGAAGAGTGGATTGCACGCGGAATGGGTTACGACAGCGGAAACCGTTTTGACTCGGCATCGGTATGTTACCAACAGGCATTGGCCATAGACAGCCACAACGTGGAGGCAGGATGGCGACTTGGGGCCGCCTACTTCCGAATGGACAGCACACGGCTGGCTATTGACCAATGTATGCAGGTTATCGAAACCGACCGCAAAAACAAAGATGTCTATTATGTGTTGGGGGCGGTGTTTTTAGCACAGGGGAGCTACAAAAGCGCGGAGGAGTACCTGCGGAGAGCCACCGAGTTTGGCGGTCCCGGCTTTGTGACGGCATGGTACCGGCTTGGCGAAAGCTACCTGTTTCTCGGCGACACCGCAGAGGCCATACGCTGTTTTGAAAGCGTGATGGCAAACGACGGGGCGTTTCAGCGAGCCTATTTCCAGATGGGCGAAATAAGCCGTTCGCGAGGGCAGCATGCGGAAGCTGTGGAATGGTACGGGCAAGCTGTAAGGAAATTTCCGCTCTATCCTGAAGCGCTGCTTGCAATGGCACGGAGCTATATCAGCCTGACCAACCTGAATGGTGCAATTGAATGCCTGAACAAAGTTGTGAGGATGACACCTAACGACAAGGAAGCACAATACCTGCTGGGCAGATGCCTGTATCAGAACGGAGAAAGCGAAAAGGCCGTACGCCCGCTTCGTCGCGCACTCGAAATCGACCCCTCGTACACGGAGGCATCGGCATTGCTTTCGACGATTGAAGGATAGGTGGAGCAGCTGTCGGTTGGCGGAGCCGAGGTTTAATCATCAGTCGGCCACAAACACGTCCTCGTCTTTGGCTTTGAGGAAGTAGGTTTCACGTCCATAGCGCTCGATGGCAGGCATGTTTTCGGGGCAGTATTTGAGCGAGGCCGCCTGAATGCTGTCGTTGCGGATGGCTTCGATATAAGACCTTTCGATAGCATGAAGCCTATCAACCTCCTTTTTCTGTTGCAGGGTAACCATCAGGTTGTTCTCGTCGAGAAACAGGAAAATGACGGCGAAGATGGCGAGGGTCGCCACATAGCGATTGCTGACGATTTTCCATATTTTGACAAGCAGTGCTTTCATCGACGTGCGGATTTTCGATTATTATTCGGTCTATGCAGTTAACGAACCCTGATGCGTTGGCCAACGCGTATTTTGTCGTTGCGGAGACCGTTACGCTTGCGTAGCTTGGCCACAGTGGTGCCGTACTTTGAGGCAATCTTGTATAGTGTTTCGCCCTTGCGCACCTGGTGGTAAACCGTTGAGCTGCCGCTGCGTGAGGAGGGCTTGTCGGCCACAGCTTCAACCGTCACCGGTTTTTTGCTGAGCGAATCTTTAGTATGAATATAGATTGAGTCCTCGGCTTCGAGAAAGTGGTGGATTTTTTCGATAGGCAGGGTCAACGGATAGCGTCCAGTCGAGGCGGGCACGAAATCGGTCCTGTACTGCGGGTTGAGCGTGCGCAACTCCTCCGCGCTCACACCCGCGAACTTGTCGACAAAACAGTACATCACATCCTGGTTTAGGACAACGGTGTCGGTATGGGCAGGCAAGTCGATGCGATGCGGCTTGATTCCATGTTCAGGATAGTAGTTCATTACGTATGTAGCGGCGATGAAAGCCGGTATGTAGCCACGAGTTTCGCGCGGCAGGAATGGATATATTTGCCAGAAGTCGGTCTTGCCGCCCGATCTTGAAATGGCCTTGTTGATGTTGCCGGGTCCGCAGTTGTAGGCGGCGATGGCAAGTGTCCAATCATTGAAAATGCGGTGCAAGTCGCGCAAGTAGCGAGCCGCTGCCACGGTGGATGCGTAAGGATCGCGCCGCTGGTCGACCAGCGAGTTCACCTCGAGGTCGTAAACTTTTCCGGTATGGTACATAAACTGCCACAGGCCAGCCGCACCGACACGCGACGTGGCTTGCGGGTTCATGGCCGATTCGACTATGGCGAGGTACTTCAACTCCTCGGGAACGCCGTATGATGCCAGTGTGTTCTCGAACAGGGGGTGGTACATCTCGCAGAGCGAGACCATCACGTCGAGACGGTTTGACATGATTTTGAGGTATGTGCGGATATAAGCCCTGACGTCTTCGTTGTAGGTCATTGGGATAACGGTGTGAAGACATTTCAAACGTCCTGCGATCACCGAATCGGGTATACGGTCGAACTCTGCCACCGACACACTGGCATCGTGCCTTGTGGAGTGGTCGATATGTTTCTTAAGATAATATGTGTGCAGGAGGCTGTCGTAACTTGCGTTGAAGCGGGCAGTCATAACAGCCACCTCGGACAGGCTACCCTCGTTTGGAGTTTGCGCCCATACGGTGCATACAAGCGACAAACCAGCAATCAGCGTTGTCAGGATTTTTTTCATCTCACATTCACTCATTTTTTAGACGGGTGTTATGGAAACGTCCCGAATCGTTTGCATTCAACAACAATAAAGAAACGAAGCGCAGGCGAAAATATTTTGTCGAAGCGAAAAAAAACGGCGAAAGAGACATTTTGCACGCCTGCCATGTCAATAAAAACAGGTCGGCTCACGCAAAGCGAAACATTTTTCATATCTTTGCAAACCAATTGTCTGCATCGCGAATGCCGCAAGGAGGCAGACATAATGAAACCGTAGAAACGCAAACCAACCAAATACACTATAATGAGAATTAGACGATTAAATAACATGGCTCTATTGCAGGCGCTGTTATGCCTGCTGATATTTTCAGGCAACCATGTCCAGGCCCAGGGGCGCGACTTCGTGCGCCAGAAAATCAGCGAACACGGGGAGTGCCGCAACGTGGCGATAACCAAAACAGGCGGAGATCTTATGCTGTACGGCAACAACGGGTGGGCGGCCACAGGATGCCCCCAAAGCCTGACCAACGCGTTGAGCGAGCTGAACGACGAAGAAGAATATCTGTCGGACGTGCAATTGACCGAAAACGGGCGCTGGATTGTGCTGTACGGACGTAACGGTTTCCGCTGGAACGACATACCCTACAGCCTTGAACGCAAACTGCGGGAATGTAACAACGAGGGCGAGATAGTGCTCTCAGTGACATTCAACGACGACGACGACTGGATTGTCATAACCGAACACTACTATTCAGCCTCGGACGATGCCATATTGCAATGGCTGAAAGAAGGCAACGAGAATTACGGAATGCTTTGGTCGGCATGCATCACAGACGATGCGGTGGTTGCTGTGTTTGCCGAGGGATACCAATATGTAGGCAACGTGCCAGACGACCTCAAAACGGCGCTAAAAGACACGACGTTGGATGTCTTCAGACTGAAAATAGCCGGCTCGGCCTGGTTCTTTTCCGATGTCAACGGCTCATACCATTACAATATGTGACCACTGCATAACTGACTGTAACCATGAAAAGATTTTTCACCACACTGCTTTTGACCATTATGGCCGGTGTGACCCTGGGGCAAAAATTCGTAGACTGGCCCCCCGTGGAGGAGTCGCCATCCGACAAGCTGATGTCGCTCACGATATCGCGGGTGGCTATAGACGACGAAATCACGGCAGTATATTTCGACGCCATAACAAGTCCGAAATGCGAAGATTGCTGGATTTCGCTCGCATCGAACACATATCTCACCGTGGCGGACAAACACTCAAGCTATCGAATCATCGAATGGGGAGTTGTCGGTGGCAACGAACCGCTAAATCTTGACTTTGACCAACGCTACAGCATGCCCACCGAACGGCAATTCACACTCTACATGACATTCCCACTAATTCCCTACGAAACAAAAAGCATTTCGATAAAGGAGAATACCGGCAGCCAGTACACCGAAGGGTTCTATTGGAAAAACATCCGTCTCGACCGCAGTTCGGCAGATGAGAGCCAGACGACAAACCGGCAGCGCGCACAAAACACCATCACTGATTTCACCCCGTCGGGTTCCGGCACATGCTTCGCAATCAGCGCCGACGGGCTGGTGGACACATGTGAGCATGTTGTTTCGGACGGTGGACGGCTACGCATACGTGGAGTGAACGGCAACTTCAACAAAACCTACAACGCAGTGATCGTGGCGACCGACAGAAACAACGACCTGGCCATACTGCGCATAACGGAATCCGCATTCAAGGGCATCGACACACCACCCTACACAATAGCCACACAGCAAGCCAGTGTAGGCGACAAAGTGTATGTGCTGGGATATCCACTGCGAGCCTATATGGGAGACGAAATAAAGCTCACCGACGGACTTATTTCCTCGCGCTCGGGCTATCGTGGCGACCCCACAAGCTACCAGATATCGGCACCCGTACAGCCCGGCAACAGCGGCGACCCCCTATTCGACGAGAAAGGCAACATAGTGGGTGTGGTCAACGCGCGTCTCGAAGTGGAAAGTGCAGCCTATTCGGTCAAAACGCCCTATCTGCACACCCTTGTCTCACGCTCGACGATGAGCCAGTCCTTCCGCGATACAACACGATAACAAGCCTTGCGCTGCCCGAAAAAATCAAGCGTATGAAAAACTTTGTCTACATTATTGAAGTGAAGTGACACGTCCACCCCGTCACGAGACATATTCAAGCACCATTCGCATATCTTTCGTATCTTTGCAAGCGTTTAAACAAAAAACACTAACAAAAACATAAAAACACCATGAACAAATTCGATCCAGCAACAGCAATCCAGCGTCACGACGGACGCGACGCCAACCGCGGCGTAAATCCTGCAATATGCGACAGCGCCACCTTCACATTCCCCGAAGCACACCTTATGACCGAGACATTCCACGGCGAAACCGAAGGCTACTTCCTCTATAGCCGCCACTGGAATCCGTCGAATCTGGCCCTTTGTCAGAACCTCGCAGCCATGGAAGGCACCGAGGCGGCCTGGGTCACCGGTTCCGGCCTTGCAGCCATCACCAGTGCGCTGCTGCACGAAGTGACGGCGGGCGACGAAATCATCGCGTCCATGACCACCTATGGCGGCACTTTCGCATTTAT
>CAJONE010000061.1 GCA_905235855.1 uncultured Bacteroidales bacterium | reverse complement strand
GGGAAAGGTGGTGGAATAATGGTTCTAAGTATTTTAGATGGAAAAGGATACGACCATAATCGCTCGAACCATAGAAACGGAAAGCAATGTATTTCGCCGTCGAAGTAGCAATAGTTGATTCCGCACTAAGGTTTATCTCGTAGTTGGTCCAACTGCCACCGTTTTGATTACCAACAAGGCTAAAGACACTGGTGAATGTGGATGCATCGGCAGGATTGTCCATCACCCCAACATACAGCGTGTCTCTACTGTAATTCGAAAGCCATGCGTCGAAGCTGAGGTATAGGGTGTTGGCATTGCTCTCGAGTATTGGCGAAGCGATGAAACTCACATGACTCGAATAGCTGCCATAAAGTTCAAGATAGTTGCCGTCCGTAGCATAAGACGCAGTGTTTACGACCTTGGGGTAAGTGTCGCTGGCGACAACCGTTGTCCAGCAAGCAGGTGCGACACCTGTTTCATGACCTGTAAAAGGTTCGTTGTAGGGTATGGTCTGGGTGGAGCAGAGCGTGCGTGTGGATACAGAAACGGGGAGACTCAAGTCGCCGCCACCGCAGTTAGAGCGGACTTGAACGGTGTATGAGGTGTTGGCGGTTAGGTGGTCGAGCGTGTAGGGGTTGTCGGTCACGTCGAGCCATTCATCGTCGCCGACCTTGAGCTGCCAAGCCGTGGCCGAACCGTTCTCGGTCCAGGAGAGGGTGAGAGAATTGTCGGTGGGTATGGCCGCGAAATCGGACGGGCGCGGACATGCGGAAGGAGCGCCAACAACAATGTCGTCGATATATGCATATACCCTTGGATAGGTGTTGTATCCCGTGGCGACCAACGACAACTGATAGTAGGGAGCGGCTGTCGAATTGGGCAAGAGGATTTCGACGCAGGTCCATTCCTCTGTTGCGGTCGTAATACTGAACCCATCAACGGCAATCCATTCGCCGGAGTCAGATGTGCGGTAGTAGAGAGCAAGGGTTGCTTTGTTGCCATTGGAGATGGCCGGATTCTTGTAGCATAGGCTCAACTGCGCCCCGCCCGTAAGAGCCGAGCAATCGACAGCCGGGAATATGAGGCGTGAGTTTTCGCCATACCAGTCTCCGAAAGAGAGACAAGAGCCTGAATGTCCGGTCGCGTCGTAGGTCCACTCGGCTCTTGCGGAGTTGGATGCCTCCTGAGTCCAGCAGTCGGGGATGCCCGAAGTCAAAGCATCAAAATTCTCGGAGAAAGGAGCCGTCATCATGCAGGAGTCAGAGCCAGTATCGCCAGTTACAATGTCAGCGCCTACTGTGGCGTTGTAGTAACAGGCGTTGAAAGTGGCGCGGTAGTTGCCGCTCTCCTCCGTCATAGTGTATTCGGCCCATGCATAATGCAGGCCATCATCCAACTTTATGCGGAAAGCGAGGTAGTGGGTGCCGACGGAGATGTTGGAGCCGTCGAAGTAGGCATCGCCGTAACCCGCAAAGAGCGAGGAGTTTCCAGCACCTACCGTAACACCGGCATCAAGCACAGCCACATAGTCCCACATATTCTCGTCGGCGAGGATGTTGGTGCCGTTGTCCTCATAGTCGTAGGAAAAAGCGCCGTTGTAGATGGTCGGTGTACTCTCGAAATCGGATATACGGATTTCGAGGATACCGTCGTTGTCGATATCAAGACCGTAGACATCATTCCATTCGGTGCCGTATATGGTTATGTCGCCATTTCCTATACGGCCCTGTGTGATTTGCGCGTCGGCCGTGGCGAAACCAAACACCACAGCAAACAAAGTAAGCATTAACCGTTTCATAATGCACATAATTTTTCTGTTTTTGTAAAAATCGTAAAAAGCATATACATCGGCAAAGCGAGAGCGGACCGATAAGCCGCACTATTTCACAATGAGTTTGCGGACAGTGGAGATTTGGTCGCCGGCGATGCGGACAAAATAGGTGCCCTTGGCGAGCTTGGAGACATTGATTTGATGAGAAGGACCCTCGAACGAGGTGGTCATCACAGTGCGTCCGCTCATGTCGATAACGCTCAACTGGGCCTTGCCGCTGAAAGAGTCGACAGTGACAGTGGCATTGCTGGAGGCCGGATTGGGGTAGATGGTGCAACGGTCGGAGTTGGCTGCCACAATGTTTATGCCCTGCGGCTGCGGAGCGGCGGGTACAGTAAAGGAGACGGCATCGGTCCACTCGCTTGTGAAACCGCCATCACAGCGGGCGCGGACACGCACGGCATAGGTAGTGTTTGGCTGGCCGGCAAAATCGTAACCGATGTAAGCGATGGTTTCGCGGAAAGGCTGCTGCCCATCGGTGCGGATTTCGATGTCGTATTCGTTGGATGTGCCCTCCCAGGTGATATGGGCATTGGGCGAGCCGTTTTCGGTGGTCTGCTCAACAGTCACGTTGGTTGGAGCATCGCAGTAGTCGGAGAAGTCGCTACCGTCGAGGGTAGTAAACGGAACAGCCTCGGACCAGTCGCTATAGGTGTTGCCGGTGCAGAGAGTGCGTACGGCGACGGTGTAGTCGGTCTCGGATTCGAGGTCGTAGAAGAGGTAGTGAGTGTAGGATGTTGAGAAAGTGGTCTGCTCGCCGGTGGCGACCTCGGTGCGGAGGATTTCGTAGCCCTCGACACCTGGTATGGCCTGCATACCTGAGGCATGCAGTTGTGAACCGTCGAGCGTAACGGCAATGGCATTCGGAACACCAGACACGCTGCCGTCGCCGTCAATATTGAGCGATGCTATTACGATTGTGAGGACACCCTCGGACGGCAAAGCAGTGGGCTGCACGAAGCTTACGGTGCCAGAGAATTCAAGCGGAAGCGCCTCCATCAAGTTGATTGACTCGCTTATATTGGCAGGTTCGATGGAGAGGCCGCCAGCCGAGAGAGTGCCCGTGGTGTTGAAATGGAACTGTATGGGTTCGGCGAGAGCACCGAGTTCCATGTCGAACGAGCCGGAGACATTGTACTGGTCGCCGCTGGCCTGCTCAATAGTCACAAAAACCGGAATGGCCGAGGCCGACATCATGGTGTCGACATCCTCGATGTCCTGGCCTGGTGCGGCCAAAGCCATGTGTAAGATGGGTGAAAGCGTTAAAGTCATGTGGACTTCCTCACCCTCGGCGAAGGCCATGTTCCAGTCGCCTGGGAAATCGACTGCAACCGGTGCATCGCCACCCGACCAGGCGATGCTGGCAGTGTTGGCAGTGATGTTGGTCACCTCCAAATCGACAGGGACGTTGCAGGGAGTCTGCGCATTTGCAACCGCGATGCCCAGCACCGCAGAAAGCACACAAAGCATAAACTTTTTCATAACACTATGATTTTTAGTTGTTAATTTATTATTTCAACCGTGAAACCTACAATTTGTATATACAATTATATAGACCGCAAAGATACATCTTTTTATCTGAAATTCAAAATTCCGGCAATAAAATGCGTCCGTAGGCGTTAGAATAATTGCCGACGCGAACAGTCGGCCAACGCATAGATTAACCATTTTCAATTTCGAAACCGTATGACCCGCAACGAACTGATAAGCTTGATCCGCGAGCGCCGCTCGTTTTTGTGTGTCGGCCTCGACACAGACCCCAACAAGATGCCCAAACATTTGGCAGAGCAAAGCGACGGAGTGTTCATGTTCAACAAAGGCATAATCGATGCCACAATCGACTACGCGGTGGCCTACAAGCCAAACCTTGCCTTTTACGAGAGCATGGGGATTGAAGGGCTGCGCCAACTGAAGCTGACCACCGACTACCTGCACACGATGGAGAAGAAGGCCTTTCTGATAGCCGACGCCAAACGCGGCGACATAGGCAACACGTCGCAGCAATACGCCAAGGCATTCCTGTCGGCAGAAGGCGACTTCGATTTTGACGCCATGACCATAGCGCCGTATATGGGCGAAGATTCGGTGGTTCCGTTCACGGCATATAAGGGCAAGTGGGTGATACTGCTTGCGCTGACATCGAACAAAGGAGCCTTCGACTTCCAGCTGATGGAGGACAAGGCCAGTGGCCGGCGGCTGTTTGAGCAGGTGCTTGAGCGGTCGAAAGCCTGGGGCGACAAGGAGAACATGATGTATGTGGTGGGAGCCACGAAGTCGGAGATGCTGGAGGACGTGCGGCGCGCGGTGCCCGACGCCTTCCTGCTGGTGCCAGGCGTAGGGGCACAAGGCGGCAGCCTTGAGGAGGTGGCCCGTCACGGCATGAACCGCGAATGCGGCCTGCTGGTAAACTCATCGCGCGGCATCATCTATGCCTCGCAGGGAGAGGATTTCGCCCCCCGTGCCGGCGAAGAAGCCCGCAAACTGCAACAACAGATGGAGATGTTGCTCAAAGAGCATTCAATACTCTAAGGAACATTGACAACACAACCCCAACCTTGACCAACCGATGGAGGAACAGGAAAAGAAAACACGAATCAGAGCGCTGCACATAGTGCTCGTTGTAAGCTTTATAGGCAACGGGATGAGCCTTGCGAGCAACGTGTTCATGTCGATCCCCGCCTTTCGAGACTTTGTGCGAGCAAGCATGCCGCTTATGCCCGAAGTGTTTCACGAAACCTACGAGACGATGCTTTCCATCTCGCCGTGGTACTATATGGCATCGTCGCTCTTTTTTGCGATTGCCTTGTACGGAGCTATACTTATGTGGCGGCTGCGCGGCATGGGATTCCACTACTACACCCTGTCCAAACTGCTGCTTATAGGTGCCCCACTGCTGTTTATCGGACGGCAGTATCTCAATCTGGGCGACGCGATGATGAGCCTGCTTTTTGTAGCGTTCTACTATTTTTCGCTGCGTTCGCTCGGCATTTTCGGCAAAAAAACCGACTCCAACACAGAAAGCGACCACGATAGCAACAGCGCATCCAACACAGAGGAATCCGACCAAGAATAATCCCCCAAAAACACAGACCGATGACATTACAACGTCCTGCTCCAAAACTGTCGCACAACCGTGACAAATCGTTTTGACACTACCGGATTAACAAAAAAGTGAAAATGCGTATATTTTCTGACAAATTAAGCTATATTTGCAGAAACGTTGTGTATAAACGCAATCCTCTTTGAGCAATAAACCACTGAAAATCAAGTTAACAAACATTTTATTTTATTTAACCAAAACTGTTTTAATATGAAAAAAACTATGACAGCGATGCTGGCACTCATTGTGGCCTGCACCATGACACTGATGGCCTGCGGCGGCAAGGGAGCCGCCAAAGCCGACACTCCAACGGCGACATTCGAAAAGTATGCCGACTGCGTCAAAAAAGGCGATTACACCAAAGCAGTGGACCTGCTCGAAGACAGCGATAAAGCCACCCAAGAGGAGAAAGACTTCATTGTAGCCCTTATGAAAGAGGCAGAATCGACCAACGGAGGTCTCGACGCATACGAGGTGCTGAGCGAGGAAATCTCCGAGGACGGGCAGAGTGCCAAGCTCAAAGTGAAGCTGACCTATGGCAACGGCGAAACAAAAGAGACTACCCAAGACATGCTCAAGACCGAGAGCGGCTGGGTCTGCACATTGTGGTGAGACGAACCAAGCCAAAACGCCAGGGAGACCCCGCAAGCACATGCTCTGCGGGGTTTTCTTTTTTCGCGGATGCCATGTCGATTGAAGGAAAAACATTCGACGATTCAGAAATCCGTTCACGGTACGGATGTCAAAGCCCGAAAATTTCATATCTTTGCAAAAAGATACGCAAATGCCAATGCGCCACAAAAGGTTGATACTCCTTACAGTTAGCCTGCTTTGGATGCTTGTCGCCCCCGATGCGAAAGCCGCCGTGTGCGACAGCCACATAGAGCCGGACCGAGAGGCACAGCAGCCAACCTGGACAGACATAGGTATGCACGACGTGCTGGCCAGCGGCGGCACAAGCCTTGTGACACACACGACAGTGCGCCTGAACAACTCCAATTCACCAGCAGGCACAGTTGCACCTAACGCGGCGCGGCACACAAGTATCCGGCACGAGCGGCATAAGGCCAACAATATGCACTCCGTTGTGCAGAAAGGTTATATATACCTGCTCTGCCGTTTGAGAATCTGATATACTTTTCCATCCCCGAAAAATATGCGGATGTGGCGACTGGGCTACATCCTTGTCACATTTTATACACACCCGCGAGACCATCCTCAGAAGCTGGCCTCGCAACAAAACAACAATGCAATGGATTATATCAGAAAATCAATTTACAGACTTCCAGAGATACGACGCACGCTATTACCCCTATGGACAGCGTGGATCACAACGCTTGCAGGGGCTGTATGCGGCGCCGTTTACCTCACATCCGGCAACCTTGCTACCGGCATCTCAACGGCATTGCTCAGCGGGGTACTGGTCGGCGGATGCTCCCTGCTGACCGTGGTTTGCTACTACCTTTTCGGCGACAGCCGCCGGCCATACAGCCGCGAGCTGAAAGCGGTGCTTGAACCCACCTACACATACTACAGCCAGTCACAGCAGCAAACCGTGACAAAGGCCCTTCAGTCGCACGACGAGAAAGCACTCGAGTCGATAAAACGCAGCACAAAACCCGAACTTGCACTGGTGCGCTATAGCGACAAAGCCGAACGCGTGTACTACTCGCAGCTCACACGCGTCGAGGGGAACCATTACATACCTCTAACCGACATAATTGTTAACCACACAAAAACAGAAAACAATGGATAAAAAAACAACAATCGAAGAATATATCCAGACAACGATGAACAATAAAATAGCATGTCGCACGAACAACCCCACAGTCTATTTCGCGACATTGGCAGCCGGAGTGACGCTGCTGGTGAGTCTGAAATTCGTCCACACGGGCGACAGCCTGCAGATGGTCATGCTCACAGGCGGACTGGTTTTATTGGCCATAGGGCTGGTGCTGACCGCAATGTGGCTATCGGGGGCGCTGTGGCACTACATTTGGCTGCCAACCAGAAGCAGAATGAAAGAGATGCGTATATACATGCCGCAAGACAAATACGCGACACTGGTGGAGGGGCTGAAGCGCGGCGACAAGCACATACTTGAAGACACCACGCCTGCAGGCGACGGCAACAGCGTGGTGCGCATACTCTACAGCCGTGACCGAACAATAGCGATAGTGCAGGCATGCCATGAGGAGGGCAACCACCTTGAGCCAGACACCACGCCCCTTTGCTTCAACGGCGACGAACCCTTATTCATCAAGGCGATATGCAAATAGAACTTGTTCTCTTAGTCCTTTCGACACTGTTTTTTGCCAGTATACTGGCAGGCAAGGTGGGCGGCCGTGTAGGCGTACCCGCCTTGCTGCTTTTTCTCGGTGTAGGCATGTTATTCGGCACCGACGGCTTCGGCATACACTTCGACAACATAAAGCTGGCACAGATGGTGGGTACCGTAGCGTTGAGTGCCATACTGTTTTCGGGCGGACTCGATACGAAAGTGTCCGACATAAGGCCGGTGGTATGGCCCGGCGTGTCGCTGGCCACAGTGGGCGTGCTGGTCACAGCATTGGCTACCGGACTGGTGCTCTACCTTCTAATTGACCATCGCCTGGGGGTAAGCCTAACAGGATGCCTGCTTCTGGCGGCCACAATGAGCAGCACCGACTCGGCCTCGGTATTCTCGATACTGCGCGGCAAAGGAGTAAACCTGAAGCACAACCTGCGACCGACACTGGAACTCGAGAGCGGAGCCAACGACCCGATGGCCTATGTGCTGGTGATTATCATGATCAGCATAGTGAAACAGGGCGGGACACCCATGTGGGGCACAGCCATAGCCACATTGCTGCTGCAGCTTGTCGTGGGCGTAGCCGCAGGTCTGCTCCTCGGCAAGGCAATCCTGTATGCAGTCAACCACATCAACCTCGACAACGCAGCACTATACCCTATTCTGGTGCTGACAGGCAGTTTTTTCGTGTTTGCATCCACCCACTATATGAAAGGTAACAGCTATCTGGCCGTATATCTGGCCGGACTTGTGGTAGGAAACAACAAATTCATGCACCGCCGTTCGACAAGAAACTTCTTTGACGGAATCACTTGGCTGGCGCAGCTCACAATGTTCCTCACACTGGGACTGCTCGTCAACCCGTCGGAACTGAAGAGCGTGCTGGTGCCGGGACTGGTGACAAGCATTGTGATGATTTTCGTGACGCGTCCGTTGAGCGTGTTCCTGTCGCTGGCACCGTTCAGACGCTACACAATTAAGGATCGTCTTTTTGTGTCGTGGGTTGGTTTGCGCGGAGCTGTGCCGATAATTTTCGCCATCACGTGCCGTGCATGCGATGTGCCGCACAGCGACGTGATGTTCAACATTGTTTTTCTGTGTACCCTGGTGAGTCTTGTGGTGCAGGGCACAACCCTGCCGTTGATGGCACGCTGGCTGAAAGTGTCAAAGCCGCCGACAAAAACAGCGAAAACATCTTCAACCGACTTCGACATCGACTTTCCCGAAGAGATAAAATCCACAACCTCAGAAATTACAATAACAGCCCCGATGCTTGCATCAGGAGAGAGGCTTATGGACCTGCGTCTCACCGAGAACACACTGGTCATAATGGTAAAACGCGGCGAAAACTATTTCGTGCCGATTGGCAAGACGGCACTGCATCCAGGCGACCGCATGATGATAATAAGCGACAATCAGGAGGTGCTCGATCGCAACCTCGAACGCCTCGGAGTAACCACACCCAAAGGCAAGAACACGAAAAAGGAGAAAGAACCATGGTACTTTTTCCTGCTGGGCGACGACGAATGAGAGTTCACGTCGACATGGCGTACCGACCTAAGATCCAGTTTTGTAGCGAAGATGGCACGTCGCAACCATAAGTGTTTTGCCGGCATATACCTTCCCATTCCGGCAAGCGTATTCAATCATGTCACGTCACACTCGTTGAAGACGGGCAACAGTTGCGGCGCCAAGACGATTAACATCCAGTTAAAAACCGGCAGTGGTAAAATAAATGTGTTGGCGTTGGCAGCACCCACAGAGGGCATACGGCGCCACTGTGTGCAAAAGAAGAAGGAGGGCTTCACCGCATGGGTGAAGCCCTCCTTAAGGGCGGCGACCTACTTTCCCACAAACAAGTGCAGTATCATCGGCGATG
>CAJONE010000060.1 GCA_905235855.1 uncultured Bacteroidales bacterium | reverse complement strand
ATCTCCGCCACATCCGTCGGCATCGCACCACCATACGAATCCACCATCGTCAGCACGTCCACCTCCCCGTCCAATGAGGACAAAGAGTCGTAGAAACCCTCGATTTTGTCCCATTTGGACATATACATCACGTTGAAAGCCACGTGCATACCGTAGGAATGTAAAGGGGCGCACAGCGACAGGGCTCGCATCACGTTTTCAGGCGCAACCGCAATGCGCACCGTGTCCACCAGTCCCTCAAGCGGCTTCACCAGCTCTTTCAGCCTTTCTGCGCACACATCCTTCTCGTTCAGCATTATCGCCAAACGCTTCGTGCACATCGATTTTACGTATTCTATCGTCCTAATCGGCGTGTAGCCGTATTGCCCAATATAGTCCGCGCCCGCCGTTTGGCGGTAGCCGATTTCGATACAGTCAATCGGCAACTTTTCCACCGCCTTCAGGTACGCGTCCGTAACCCCACGGTCGAAATCCCAGTGCGTGTAGTAACCCCCGTCGCGTAGCGTGCAGTCTAATATCTTCATGACTCCTGTTTTTAGTGTAAAACCCCCGCTTCTCGCTATGCAAATATACAACTTTTCGCCAAACCGACTTTTTTCCCCCATCAAAAATCGCCAAAATGTTACACTATCGGAGCAATCCGAACATTCATAGTAGTCAGACTAACCGGAGGTATCGATGTTCAAAAGTTTTATTGGGGCGAGGTCGATTTGTTTCACATGAATTATATATATTTGAAATGACGTAATGGAGTGTAGAGCCAATATGATATTGTGTTGAAGTTTTTGGCAGTCAGTGTAATAGATGATAGTCGAAAAATGCTCTTGTTTAGTGTGTGTACAAAATAATACAATCATTCAATGAATAATACCAAACTCTTACTTGCAGGCTTTGCTGCAGTGGTGCTGGTTCTGCAAACCAATGCCCAAGAGGTTAAATTCCCGAATCGTGGACTGTTGGAGGATCGAAAATACGAGAAAGCCGAGAAAAAAATACTGAAAGAGTATGTCTCCGACTCGGCTGATGCGTTGAACTGCTATGCTGCCTATCGTCTATACTCTGACAGTCTCTATCATGGCTACGACAACGAAACTGCCTATTCATACCTGATGCGGACACAAGGCCTAATTCAGAATGCCGATGAAAAGCGGCTGGAGAAAATGAACAAAAAAGGGCTTACACGCGAAGTGATTGCAGCCGACATAAGCAAAACCACCCAAAGGGGGCTAACATCAGCCATAAACGGCAACACCATTGCAACCTACGAGCACTTTCTGGTTCGGTTCGGGCAATCCATCACACAACATCAGCGGGATATAGCCAATGAAAAGCGTGATAAGCTGGAACTCGACGAGGCAAGAACCGAGGATACTGAAGCGGCCTACAAACGCTTTGTGGCACGGCGTCCATTGTCGAGCCATCGCGCCGAAGCCGAGATCCTTATGTCGAAAGCGGCCTACAGGGACGCATTGGCATTAGACAAAATTGAGGGATATGAACGATTTGTCACAGAATTCCCCAACTCGAAAGAAACCTCGGACGCATGGAGCAGGATATATGATCTGGCTTATGACGCCACGAAAGCGGAAGGTACCGAATTGGCCTATAGAGAATATGCTGCAAAATATAAGGCCAGTCCACACACACCCGAGGCAATCGAGCGAGCCAACGACCTTGAATATGCAAAAGTTGCTCAGACAAAAGACTGGCGTAAACTGAAATCCTACATCACATGGCACAGCGAAAACCAAAAACAGGTGGAAATGGCCAAAGACGCTATAGCCGAAATTGCCATACAGACACAAAATATCGACGCTCTCGATTACGGCGTAAGCAATTTCGACGAGAAACGCAGCCGCCGTATGGCTGTTGCTTTGCACGACATATATGTCAACTGCTACAAATACGGCGATTTCTACGACCAGTATGGTGATTATGTTGAATCAGAACTGTTGAACAAAGACCGGCAAGCACTCAGTCTGCTTCAATCGGTCGCTACCGATGCCGACAACCAGTCAATTGTGGATGCTGCAATCAAGGCGGCCGCACCCTATCGTGTGGCCTACGATATGCTATTGACACTTATCGACAAAAACATCAAGGCGCGCAACTGGAAGGCAGCGCTGAAAACAGTTCAGATGTACAAGGACTATTTCAGTGATGACCCTGACTACAACAGTCTGCTCGCCATATTAAGTGCACCAAGCGAAAATGACCTGAAGGTAATTGCATTGCAAGGTGGTATTAATACTGCAAAAGGTGATGAATATGCGGCATTTGTTTCGGCCGACGACAAGACAATCTATTTCACCGGCAAACGTCGCGCTGACAATATGGGAGGCGAGGACATTTATGTCTCTCACAAAGAAAAAAACGGTATATGGGGGAAATCGGCTTTAATGCCGGACATAAACAGTTACTATGGCAACGAGTCGCCCGAAGCTGTCAGTGCCGACGGAACCACCATTCTCTTTTTTAAAAGCGGGAAACTTATGATTTCCGAGAAAACAGTATATGGGTGGACCGACCCCGAAGAACTACCTGATAATATCAACATCTCGGATTGGCAAGCCGACGCAATGATAACGTCTGACGGCCAGTCTATGATTTTTGCGGCAAAAAAGAGGGTCGAAAATGAACTTGAAGAGTCAATCAATATATTCGTTTCGCAACTCGATGAGAATGGCAACTGGAGTGAGCCGATATCTCTCGGCTCTACAATAAACACTCCCGGCACCGACCGGTCGCCTTTTCTGCACCCTGATATGAAAACTCTGTATTTCAGTTCGGACCGACACGGGAACATTGGCGGCCTGGATGTGTTCAAATCAACGCGTCTCAGCGAAGACAGCTGGACGGAATGGTCGGAGCCTGTCAACCTTGGCAAGGAGATCAACACCGCCGGAAACGACTGCTGGTATCGTATCTCGACCGACGGCAAACGAGCCTATTTCACAAAGGAGAAGGACGGTCTGCAAGACCTATACCAGATGAACTTGCCCATTCGTATGCGTCCCAATATGGTCGCCACCGTATCGGGCCACATTACCGACCGGCACCAGAAACCTGTAGCTGCCGAGTTGCGTTGGGAGGATCTCCAAAGTGGCATTACTGTGGGACACAGCAAGACCGACCCTGCTGATGGCAGTTATTTCATCGTCTTGCCGCTGGGCAGAATCTACGGCTATTACGTGTCGGACGACGAATATTTTCCAATCTCGAAAAGCATAGACCTTCGTCAAACCGACACAGCCTCCGCCATTGTCGAAGACATCCCAATCGTTTCGTACCAGCAGATGATAGAGGAACAGGTGGCCGTACCCATCAACAACCTCTTTTTCAATGTCGGGAAGGCCGACTTGCTGCCGCTTTCTATCAATGAATTGAAGCGCGTAGCTGGCATTATAAAAAAGCACAGACTGCATGTCGAAATTGCAGGCCACACGGACAATACCGGCACTGAGGAATTAAACCAGCAACTGTCGGAGAGTCGTGCCTTGGCGGTTAAGAACTTCCTTGTAAAGCAAGGGTGCGACGAAAACCTTATTCAAACCGTCGGTTATGGCAGCAGCCGTCCGGTGGCCGATAACGAAAGCGAGAAAACCCGTCGGCTGAACCGACGGGTCGAGATGCGGTTTACTGGCAGGTAGCTGTTGGCGATAAGCCGTTGGTTTCCCGCCAGTCGCAAAGCTTCAGCTCTCCGTCCGAATAAATCGCATACGTGCGGTGGTAGAGCCAGTCGCCTGTATTCACGTATTGGACAGCGGCCACTCCGTGTTGGTTCTCGATTTTTTTAGATGTTGGACAGTGCAGGTGTCCGAACACCGCGTAGTCGAAGTCGTCCGACCGCATTCGCTCCTTGATGTACGATTCGATTCCCTCGCCTTGCCTTTTTGTGGGACCGCTCTCGCTGGCGCGTGTGTGCTTGCGTTTGTTGCTGTCGCTCCAGTGCCGTGCTATGGGGAAGGTGAGGCTTGGCGGCAGCAAAGCGAAAAGATGTTGGCAAACTCGGTTGCCGAAGATGCTTTTAAGGCAGTCGTAGCTTCGGTCAAGATGCCCCAGTCCGTCGCCGTGTCCGACAAGGAAACCGTGTCCGTCGAAGCGCATTATGTCAGGGCTGCTGTGCATCACGGCTCCAATTTCGCCTTCGAGATAGTCGAACATCCACATGTCGTGGTTGCCGGTATAGTAGTGTATTTCGACACCGGCATCCGACAGTCGGGCGAGTGTGCCCAGCAGCCTGATATGGCCACGTGGCACAACGTGCCGGTAGGTGAACCAGAAGTCGAGGATGTCGCCGATCAGCACGAGTTGCGCAGCGTCGGCTGCTATGGTGTCGAGCAGGCGGCAGAGCGAAAGTTCGCGCTCGCGGCTATCGGTGCCCGCACCGAGATGAGCGTCGCTCAGAAAATAGACATTGCCACCCTTGCCGTTCATTGTGCGGGCGTTAATGAGAAGCTTGATGCCTGCGGTTTGCGTCGCTCCACCTGGAAGCGCACGCGCTCCACCGTGTTTTTGAAAGCTACGGTGTGTGGGTTCGTAGCCGTCCGTTCGTCGCTCTCAAGTCCTTCGAGCACCTCCTCGTAGCAGGTGAAGAGTTCAGGATAGCGGTCGATGTCGATAATCGGATGGCTACCGTTGAATGGTTTGTATAGTGCAATGAGGGTTGCGAGAGAACCTTTGTTGTCCTGCAGAAACTGCGTGATGTACATAACCTGCTCATCGTAAGCCTCACGGTATAGCGAGTCGGTTTTTTTCTTCGCCATACGATAGCCCGCTGTGTCGCCGAGCGTTTCGATGCTATCATCTGCCTGTATGGTTTTGATTCCGAAGCGCTCGCGGTTGGCGTGGTCTTCGGCCACGATATCGCGCAGTTTGTAGTTGCCGTAGTTGCTGTAGTCCTGCAGTTGCCACAGCGCAATCGACTCTTTCGATCCCTCTACGCTGTAACTCAGCGAAAGACTGTCGTATACGCCTGTAATCTTTATGTTTTCGCCACTGTATGGCAGAAGTACCACATAGTCGACATTGCTCGTGTGCAGGTTAAAGAATGTCTGGTAGTCGTAATGCCCCTTGTATGCGAATTCGCCTTTGCCGTTGAGCGCAATCGAGTCGAGAAAATGAGGACCGTCGGGAGTCAGCTCTTCAATGTACATCATTTTTCCGGCCCCGTTCGCTATCGTCCCCTCTATTCTGAAACCGTTTTTGTCGCCGTTTGTGCAGGCTGACAGAAGAACGAGGGCCGTGATGGATAAAGTGAATAGTGAATGGTGGATGGTCGTTGGTGATACAGACAGATGTTTCATTATGGGGTTTGTTTTATCGGAATAATCGGAGTAATTGATTCAGAGGTGGCCATTGTTTAAATCAAGAAGTCTATTATGGCGAGTGCTGCCATAGCTTCGACGATTACAGCCGCACGTGGCACATGGCAGTGGTCGTGGCGCCCCTTAAGCTCTATCATTCGCACCTCGCCAGCAAGGTTGCGGCACTGGGTGAGCGGTATTTGTGTGACCACGGGATGGAATCCCACGCTAAACTCAACAGGCATGCCATTGCTGATACCCCCTTGTATGCCACCGCTATGGTTTGTGATTGTAAGCGGTTGGGTGTTCGCGCCCCGCGGTTGGATGTCCGGTGTCCAACGGTCGGCATACTCCGCACCTGTCATTGATGTGGCATCGTTTCCAGAACCCATCTCGAAACTCACGGCTGACGGAATGCTCATTGTGGCATAGGCCAATCGGGCGTTGAGCTTGTTGAACACTGGATCGCCTACACCTGCATGCAGACCGTAGACGGTGCATTTTACATGGCCCCCGAATCTCGTGCTGCCATTCTCCCCCTCTCGGTTGTGTGGCAAAATGACTTCTGAACTTATGCTGATGCCCTTTTGCAGAAGCAGTTGTTTCGCGATGGTCCCACCTATAACTCGTGCCACAGTTTCGCGCGCCGAGGCTCTTCCACCGCCTCGGTGGTCGCGCACCCCATATTTCACCTGCCAGGTATAGTCGGCGTGTCCGGCACGCTGCCAGTCTTTCAGACTTTCGTAGTCGTCGCTGCGCACATCGCGGTTACCGACAATGAATGCTATGGGCGTGCCGAGCGTGACACCATCCATAATCCCCGACTGCCATTCAATCAGGTCTGGCTCCTTTCTCGCCGTAGTGTGGGGAATTCCGTCGCCACGCCGTCGGGCCAGCTCTTTGCTGACGTGTTCAAAATCGACTTTCAGTCCAGCAGGACATCCGTCTATTACACCGCCTACAGACTGCCCGTGCGACTCTCCGAAAGTCGTTAGTCGGAAATGCTCACCAAATGTGTTGCCAAACAATGTAAGTGAATAGTGATTAGTGAATAATGGGCAGTCAAGTGGTGTATCGCTGTCTTTGTGGCTTCGATTCTTTATTGGTGTTTAGATCCGTCAGGGGTTTATCTTTATAAGCTCAACTTCGAACACGAGAAGCGAGCCTGCCGGTATGTCGCCCACCTGGCGTTCCCCATAGGCGAGGTTGTGCGGTATGTATAGTATGTAGGTCGAGCCTTCGTCCATCAGTTGCAGTCCTTCCGTCCAGCCCGCAATCACCTGGTTGAGTGCAAAGGTGATTGGCTCGCCACGCTCTACGCTGCTGTCGAACACCTTGCCGTCGATCAGCCGTCCTGTGTAGTGCACTTTCACTTTGTCAGACGCTGTGGGTTTCTTGCCATTGCCTGCTTTCTTGCGCATATACGAGAGGCCGGACTTGGTTGTGTACACCGACTTGTTGTTGCGGATTTTATCCATAAAGGCTTTTCCAGCGGCAATATTAGCATCACAATCCTTTTTCATTTTTTCGTTCATCTGGCTTTGGTAGCGAACCATAAGGCTTTCGATTTGTTCTTGAGTGAAATAGACGTTGCCCTTTGCGGCATTTTGCATGGCCTGTACCACCTTGTCTATGTTGAAATCCACTCCCTGCCGTTGCCAGTCGGCATAGATGCTTTGCCCCACTGCGTATGAGATGGAATCGTTGAAGGTCTTGAGCCCTTTGGCTTTCACCACAGTGCCGTCCTGCGCGTTGCTACACGACCACAATGCGCCTACAAGAAGAACTGTTGCGATGATTTTTTTCATGACAAATTTGGTCGTTTTTTGTGTTAGGTCAAAAAAGACGCTTGCAAAACCCTGTTTTGCCAACAATGCCTGCGGTGAGCCACAGGCATTGTTGGGTTATGGATCGTTTTTAGTTATTTATACTCTTTTGCAGGTACACCGTCGAGGATTTCCTTGCCGCAAATGGCAAGAGCGAGCATCTCGTTTTCGCCCTTGTAGATTTTCACCGGAGCTATCCAGCCTATCTGGTCGGTAATTTGAGCCATCCATGGTTTGCTGTAGGCAATACCGCCTGTAAGTATGATGGCATCCACTTTCCCCTTTACTACTGCGGCAAGGCGGCTGATTTCGAGCGATACTTGGTAGCAGAATGCATCGACAAGGAGTTTGCATTTCTCGTCCCCGGCCAGAGCACGTTTCTCGACCTCGTAGGCATCGTTGGTGTTAAGATAGGCAACAAAGCCGCCTTCGGCGGTGACCATCTTTTTCACTTTTGCCATATCATATTTGCCGCTGAAGCAGACTTCGATCAGTTTGCTGGCATTGATGGAGCCCGAACGGGTGGGTGAGAAGGCACCGAGTCCGCAAAGGGCACGGTTCACTTCAACGCACCTGCCGTGTTGGTGGATGCCAACGCTGACACCGCCCCCCATGTGGGCAATGATAAGGTTCAAGTCCTCATAGTGTTTTCCAATCTCGCGTGCATAAAGTTTGCCTGTCATCTTCTGGTTGAGGCAATGCCAGATGACACCTTCGCGCTTCGGATCGAGGTCGAACTCCGGATGTCCGGTAATCTTTGCGTATTCGGGACGCTCGTCGACGATGCCAGGGTCGGCTATGTAGGCGCAGTCGAGCCCAATCTCGCGGGCGATGGAGTCGCTAATCAGGGCTCCAAGGTTGCATGCGTGTTTGCCCTGAATACCGTCGTGGCATTCCTGTTTCATAAGCTCGTTGACTCGGTAGGTACCGCTCTCGCAGGGACGGGTGAGCCCGCCGCGCCCCATCACGATGGCTATTTCGTCGGTTCCGATGCCGTGGTCTTTCAGCATCGAGAGTATGGCTCCCTTCCGATAGTCGAACTGGTCGGCCACCTCTTTGTATTTTTGGATTTCTTCAATGGGGTGCGTGATGTTTTCGGTGAATACCTCGTTCTCGCCATCGTAGATTGACGTTTTCGTAGATGTTGCGCCTGGATTGATTACCAGTGTGTACTTCCTTGTGCTCATAATTTATTCGAATGTGTTAATGATTCTTAAATTTTCAACGTGCAAAGATACCAAAAAAAAACTTATTTTCCACAAAATCACCGACACTTGTGGAAAAGATTTCCCTTTTGTTGATAAGTTGGCGTTCGGCAGTCGGACGACCGGCAAAAAAACATTGCAGTTTGCTTGGCAAATCGTATCTTTGCATTGCGGTTCGCAATCCGAAGGCTATATGTGTTGCACCGCGTTAGTAATTAATAAAAAACGATAAAGCCATGCCTGTCAGCACATTTGTTATAAGACTTCTCTGCGCTTTGCTTGCTGGTGTCATAATCGGGACACAAAGGGAACTGAGGCAACATCAGGCTGGTTTAACAACAAACTCGTTGGTATCAGTCGGAGCTTGCATTTTTATCTTGATATCGGAGTCGGTAATCATGTCCGCTGTGGCAAGTGGCGGACCTGTCAATAACGACAATTTGCGGGTACTCTCTCAGGTTGTCACCGGCATCGGTTTTCTCGGTGCGGGCGTGATAATGAAAAACGGACTTACCATACATGGCCTCAGCTCGGCTGCGACTATATGGTGTTCGGCGGGTATAGGATGTCTCTGCGGCTACGGGATGTGGAAGGAGGGGCTTGTTTCGGTCGCGGTCATTATCTTCATAAATTGGGGTCTTAAGAGCATCGAGGTTTACTTCAAGAAAAGGAAGAACCACGATGGTGATGGCGATATGGAGTAGTATCCATCTCTGTCGGAAGTGTTTCTTTTCGTCGGGGGCAGTATTATGTCTGGGGCTCTTTCTTTTCTTTTTCAGGCACTGGCTGTAGTCCGAGTTCTTCCGCAACAGCGTACATCATTTTTAAGGCTGTTTCGCGGTTGTTAGGGATTTTTCCGTCAAGAATGGCATCTTTTATTCGCTCTTTGATAATGCCGATTTCGTGACACGGCGGGATGTCGAATATCTGCATAATCTCGTTGCCCCCAACGGGTGGCTGGAAGTTGCGGATACGGTCTTTTTCTTCGAGTTCGACGAGTTTGCGGCGTACGGTGGCGAAATTGTCGAGAAAGCGTTTGACTTTGGACTCGTTCTTGGATGTGATGTCGGCCTCGCAGAGAATCATGAGGTCGTCAATGTCGTTGCCCGCC
>CAJONE010000059.1 GCA_905235855.1 uncultured Bacteroidales bacterium | reverse complement strand
GTGCAGTTCGACAACCCGATTGAAAAGAATAAGCAACCTCATCAACTCGACGGGCTACGCCCTCGAACTTATTATGCACGGTGTGAGATGGAACCGCCACCGTCCGGCCAAGGTGGTCGAAAGCCTCGGCATCATGTACCTGAGCCGACACACTTTCAAGCGCGGCACCTGCCCCGCCGACGGTTTTCTGGCCTGCGTCTATAACCACGAGTCCGAACCACTGAAAGGGATAATCGAAGCAATGAACGACGGGCGTACGCTGTCGAAACACGCCATCGACTTCGCCCCCGGCTGGAACGAGAAACTGATTCCGATACATCTTTTCGACTTTGGCAGCGGTCGGCGCAACACCATCCACTTTTATCTTGAAGGCGACACCGTCGGTACCCTTACTTTCGACTGTCTCAACTTCGTGACCCTCAAGCCGCAGCACGATGCATCGACCAAAACTCCCGCCGCAAAGGTGAAATGCGTGGCTTGGGATCTCGACAACACACTTTGGGATGGCGTCGTCGGCGACGGCGACGTCAATCCCTACCCGCAATCGCTGGCCTTGGTCGAAAAACTCGACCGCATGGGGGTACTGCAGACCATTGTGAGCAAGAACACCCACGACGTGGCGTGGCGAAAAGTCGAGCTGTTGAGGCTGGACCATTATTTTCTCTATCCCGCCATCAACTGGGGTCGCAAGTCGCAGAACCTCATTGCTATAGCACATGAGTTGAATATCAATATTGACACATTCGCACTCATCGACGACTCGAAGTTTGAACGCGAGGAGGTCAAAACAGCACTTCCGCAAGTGAGGGTTTACGATGCCGCCGAAATTGAGGAACTGACAAGCCGCCCAGAGTTCGACATACCCGTGACCGAAGAGTCGGCGCGGCGCAGGGAATCCTACCAGAAAGAGATCAAGCGCAAGGCCATACGCGCATCATACGGCAACGACTACGACTCGTTTTTATGCGATTGCGACATCCGCATGGAGATATTCCGCCCGACCACCGAAGCGGAACGTACGAGATGCCTGGAGCTCCTGCAGCGCAGCAACCAGTACAACGTGTCGAAACAAAGGCGCCAGGCCGACGACTTTGAAGCCCTTTTCGCCAAACCGGAGTTCCGGCTTTTCGCCATCCGCGTGGGCGACCGATGGGGCGACTACGGCATCGTGGGGTTCGTGTCGATCGAAAAAGCCGGCAGAAAGCATCTGGTGCGCGACTTCGTCATGTCGTGCCGCGTAGCGCAGAAGAAAGTGGAGCGTGCATTTTTCAACTGGTACGTTGGACAGATGCCCGCCGACGACCGTATGAATATTGACGTGTGGAAAACCGATCGCAACGCGCCTCTCCGCGACGAACTGAAAACGCTGCCGCTGCAGGTCGCCGAAGACGATGCCAGCCACATACGTTTCTGCTACATTGCCGACGGTCACCCGCTGACCGACGACAAAATCATAAAGGTATCTTATTCAAGTTGAGACATTCAAACCGATGAAACAGTAACTGCTGCGACTCGACGACGCAAGCCCCTACATGGACAGCACGCGGTGGAACCGCATGTGCAGCCTGATTAATGCCTACGGCGTGAAACCGCTGGTGGGCATCATACCGGCCAACGCCGACCCACAGACGATGATCTATCCCTGCCATCCGCAGTTTTGGGACACCGCGCAGCTCTGGGCCGGCAACGGATGGGGCATAGCCCTGCACGGCTACGATCATGTATGCACCTCAAACAAAGGACTGGACGGACTGAACCCCTTTTGGAAACGCTCCGAATTCGCAGGCTTGGCACTCGATGCGCAACGTGAGAAAATCAGCAAAGGCTATTCCATACTGACCGAACATGGGCTGAAACCGAAATACTTTTTCGCGCCAAGCCACACCTTCGACCGCAACACCATCGAGGCTCTGCGGTTGGAAACCGACATTCGCACGGTCAGCGACACCATTGCATTCCGGCCCTACACCGACGACGGATTCCTGTTCATACCGCAGATTTCGGGACACTGCTACACGGTGCCGACCGCCGGTATTTACACTTTCTGCCTTCACCCCCAAACGATGGGCGATGGCCAGTTTGCCCTGCTCGAAACTTTTCTGGACAGGTATGCCTACGCTTTCACAACCCCCGACAGCCTTGCCGCCCGTAGCTGGAAACCCCTCACGGCACCCGACAGGCTCCTGCGAAAGGCGTTCTTCACCTACCGCAAACTGAGAGGCCTTAAATAAAGACGCTCTATTATAACGAAAAAATAATTTTTTACAGCCCCGGAGAGACTGATTATCAATAGCCCCAAACAACCAAAGAGCAGTTGGGGGCATCGAAAACGGCCTACTTTGAGCGTCCCTGAGGGACGCGCTCTCATAAAACTTCAAACTATAGCGACTAAAGGGAAAATAATACAATGGACACCGGGAAAATCAACATCCTAATGGTTCTTGACAACACCGGACGGGGGGGAAGCCAGTCGTTTGTGATGAACGTATGTCGCAGCATTGACCGCAGCCGGTTTCATATCGACATAGCCGTCGCACGCAATTTTCACGGCGGATACGAGGATGAGTTCAAGAAACTGGGTTGCAGGATAATCCGTTTGCCGCATTTCAATGTTGCCAACTATTTCCGTTTTGTTGGGGAATGGAACGAATTCCTAAGCACGAACCGCTACGACATAATACACGGAAACGTCAGCAGTACCGCAAAAATATATCTCAAAATAGCACACAAATACGGCTGCCGAACTATTCTTCACAGCCACAGTGCAAGCTATCGGGGAGGTTGGCTTGAACGTTTTGTGAAAAAAATATTTACACACGGAGCCTACCGACATGCAGATATGTGGTTCGCATGCTCGGACGAAGCAGCTTTTCGTGTTTTCAACAACAGATTTCGCAACAATCCGCGATATCATCTCATTCCTAACGCTATAGATGTAGAGTCGTACTGTTTTGATACTGATTGCAGAGAAAAAATGCGCAAACAATTGGGATTCGGCGATGACAATTATGTCATCGGCCACGTCGGGAGTTTCTCGCATCCAAAAAACCACACGTTTCTTCTTGACATATTCAAAGAATTTCACCGTCGGCATCCGCAAAGCAGGCTTCTGATAGTCGGCGACGGATACCTGCGCGGCAAAATCGAGACCAAGATACAGCAACTCGGACTGTACAACGATGTTACATTAACCGGCAACGTGGGCAATGTCAAAGAACTGCTTATGGCAATGGATGCCATGGTTTTCCCTTCTCTATTTGAAGGATTTGGATTTGCACCGCTCGAAGCACAGGCATCCGGACTACCCGTCGCAATGTCGGACACTGTCCCCAATACAGTAATCCTGAGTGATTTAGTTCGGACAATGCCGCTTTCCGAATCGCCACAAGCTTGGTGTGATGTTATCGAACAATCAAAATATGGCGACAGGCAGCAATACAACAGGATTATCGCCGAAACTGACTTCAACATAAACAAAATGGTGCATACGCTTGAAAACCTTTACTCTACACTGGGCAATAAATGATATGCGAAATTCATTTCTCAATCTCTCAAAATCACCTGATATAAAATATTCTTCCCTTTATGTACACTTTCAAACAAATAAAAGACTCTCTGCCAAAAGACTATAACGCACAGGGCTCTTGGTGGGTGAGGCTGTGGGTGCGCAGGGTGAGCTTCGTATTCACCTGGCTGTTCATCAACGCCGGTATGAGCGCCAACAGCGTGACGCTCCTGTCGATATTCGTCACGCTGGCCGGCTGCGTATGCTACGCAGTGCCGTCGCTCCCTTTCCAGATAGCCGCAGTTGTGCTTATCAACTTCTGGCTCGTACTCGACTGTGTGGACGGCAACATTGCGCGCTGTATGAAAAAGAAAACACTGTACGGCTCATTTATCGATGCTATGGGCGGCTACTTCACGGTAGGCTTCGTATATCTCGCGATAGGTATATCAGCCTGGCAGACTGGCGGCGTACTGTTTGAAAAAGGCAACGCATGGATTCTTGTTGCAGGGGCTATGTCCTCGATATCCGACATCCTGGCGCGCCTTATTTACAGCAGATATTGCAACGTGGCACGCCCCGAAACCGACGACGCAAACAAAGAAAGGGCTTTACAAAGCAAAAAGTACTCACTCAACTGGCTGCGCAAGCGCATCGGTGTACAACTGGGGCTCTCCGGCACCTTCATGTTTCTTATCATTCTGGGAGTTTGCCTCAAATGTAACGATTTAGTAACACTGTTCTACCTGGCTTTCAACGGTTTTGCACTTCTTTCCACAACTGTGATTTACTACAAAAAGGCCAACGACTACGACAAAAACAAATAAACCCAAATCATACACTGACATGGTAATAGGTTACACAACAGGCGTATATGATCTTTTCCACATAGGGCATCTTACCCTGCTTAAAAACGCCAAGGCTCTATGCGACAAACTGATAGTGGGCGTGACTGTGGATGAACTCGTCCTCTACAAAGGCAAGCGTGCTATGATTCCATACTCCGACCGTGCCGAAATCGTAAGGAGTATAAAATATGTGGATGCCGTTGTACCGCAGTACGATATGGACAAACTTGCCGCCTGCAAGAAACTCGGTGCCTCGGTCCTATTCGTGGGCGATGATTGGTACGGAACCGAGAAGTGGAAAAAATACGAGGAGGACTTTGCTCGTGAAGGCATAAAAATCATTTACTTCCCCTACACGAGGGGCATATCTTCAACCAAGATAACCGAGGCTCTGAAATCGACACGAGGCTGGGTGGTGGATGAGGCCGATGTGAAAGCCGATAATCATTTGAACAATTAACCGTCAAAGTAATATGAAAAAACAACTGACACTGGGCCTTCCGCTCCGCATAGCAGCCATCGATGCTGCTATTGTCACGGTGGCACTTATGCTGCCTGCCGCAGCCCACGCTATAGGCGTGGGGACACGCTTTCTTGAACCGATGCGCATGGCTTTGCTTGCGGTCGTGCTCCTCGTGCCGCAGAGAAAGAACGCATACCTGGTGGCACTCGCCTTGCCATGGATTTCGTGTGCTTTCACGGGCATGCCTGTAGTGTGGATGGCGGCTATGATGTCGGCTGAGCTGACGCTGAACGCGTTTGTGCTTTACAAGCTCCTCGACCTGAAAGTGTTTCCAGGCTTGGCCGTGCTGGTCAGTATCTTGACATCCAAAGCGATGTACTATGCCATGAAGTGGCTGCTAATCCAGACTGCCTTAATACCACAGACACCTGTAGTAGGCAACATGGCGGCAATGGTTATCGCAACCGCGTTGCTTTCAGTGTTGTTCGTTTTTGGTTCTAAACTGATTAAGCGATGAAAAAGACCGAGGACAGAGAATTCTGCATGAGCTCATGGCTTATGTTCAGAACCATAGTCGACAACACAAAGTGCTTTGCCGACGGGATAAGGGATTTCCACATGCTGCCGCCAGAGAGCCGCAAACCGGTCAGCAACTGCAACGAATTGTACGATGCTTTGGCTGGCGAAGTAGAGTCGTTTTGCGATGGCCGTCCCACGGCTTTGGCTCTAAGCGGCGGCATCGACAGTGCTATCCTCGCAAAAATGATGCCCAAGGGAAGTGTGGCCTACACTTTCAAGTGTGTTGTGCCGGGAACCGAAGTGACCGACGAGTCTCCGCAAGCCGCAAAATACGCCGAAGAGTGTGGATTGGAACACAGAATTGTCGAAATCCATTGGGAGGACATGGTGGAAATGTCGAAGGCACTGATGCGACACAAAGGCTCTCCCTGCCATTCCATAGAGGTGCAAATCTACAAAGCCTGCCTACAGGCCAAGTCCGACGGTTTCGGCAAAATGATCTACGGCGAGAGTGCTGACATCATCTACGGCGGAATGAGCGGCCTGCTCTCGAAGGACAGAACCGTGGGCAACATCATTGATCGCTATTCCTACGTGCTGCCATACAAGGTGTTGCGCAACCCTTTGCTGATTATCCAGCCCTACACGAGATGGGAACGGGACGGTTATGTGGACGTACACCGTTTCCTGAACACCACCATGTACGAGGAGGCCATAAACAGCTACGAGGACGCCTGTGCCACAGCGGGTATCGAGTTGTCGATGCCTTACTCCAAAACTTTTCTCGCCACCGAACTTGATTATGGGCGAATCCGCCGCGGCGAAAACAAATATCTCGTCCGTGAGGTTTTCAACAATCTTTACCCCACTTGGGAAATACCCGTTAAAACCCCGATGCCGAGACCGCTCAACGAATGGATGCGCGACTGGCAGGGTCCCGTACGCCCAGAATTCTGGCCTCATTGCACCGATGAGATGACAGGCGACCAGAAGTGGTATGTATATGCCCTTGAACAATTCCTAAACATGATAGACAATGGAGAATATGATAAACAGTAACCGTACCGTTGCCATCGAACAGGCCGACAGCTACCGACCAAATAAGATAAGCCGTGCACTCGACGGGATTTTCGCCGCCTTGGGAATGAATCCCGACAACCCATTTGAGGGGTATATTAAGCCAGGTATGCGGGTATTCATCAAACCTAATTGGGTGGCCTCGCGCTGGCGCAAGTCTTGCGACCATATCGACGATCTGTATTGCGTTATCACGCATCCCAATGTTATCGAAGGCGTTGCCGACCGAGTGGCGAAAGCGCTGCACGGAAATGGCGAAATCATCATTGCCGACAACCCGTCAATCGATGCCGATTTCGAGGAGTTGATGGATTTCACTGGTATTCGACGACTTGAAGACAAATACGACGTACCCTGCCACATCTATGATTTGCGACCCTTGGTTTGCAAGGACTTGAAAGACTATGGTCAAAAAGACAAGATGGCTCATCAACCAGGCGACCCAAACGGCGAAGTAGAAGTGAATCTGGGCAGAAACAGTATGTTGCACGATGTCGATTCGTCATTATTCAGGGGCGTTTTCAACGAGCGTGAGGAAACCGTTGCAGCTCACACTGGCGACACTCAACTATACACCGTAAGCGGCAGTCTCTACAATGCCGATGTTTACATTTCCATTCCAAAACTGAAAACACACCAAAAAGTAGGAGCAACCCTAAACCTGAAAGGACAGGTGGGGGCTATGACACGCAAAAACCAGCTCGTTCACTGGCGCGTCGGCAGTCCCGAAACAGGTGGCGACGAATATCCCGACCGCGAAAGCTGGGAGAGAGCTCAACACGCAAAGGTAACCCACCGCGGCGCACATCCTGGAAACGACACCATCTGGCGCATGGTAGTGGATTTGTACAAAAGCCTTTTGACAAAGGATCGGAAGTACTTCACTGTCATCGATGGCATTATGGCCGGCGAGGGACAAGGACCTTTCTGCCCGACCTCAAAGCACGCAAATGTTTTGCTCGGCAGCTATGACCTTCTGCTTGCCGATATCGTGGCAGCTCGTTTTATGGGATTGGATCCGATGAAGATAAAATATCTCAATTACTTTATCAACGAGTGGCATATTGAACTCGATGGCATTCCTGTATATCTGTACGGCGAGGCGAAAAAGAATTTCTACTCAGAACACACAAGATATTCCGACTTCGACGTGCCGTTCGCTTGGAGAGGTATAAAATGGCACTGCGACTGACGGCTACTTCTCCTATCCCATTACTTTATCATATAGCATTTTATGCACTCTAAACTATTCCTTGTAGTCAATGAGGACAGGTTTTTCCTTTCGCACCGTCGCGAAATTGCTTTGCGCGCCGTGCAGGAGGGCTATGACGTTACCGTAGTCTGCAAAGACACCGGACAGCGCAGCGACATCGAAGACATCGGGTTGCACATGCTCGACCTACCTATCAACCCTACCGGCGAAAAACCAGTCCAGGAGCTGCATACCATGCGTTTCCTCTATCGTCTCTACCGTCGCGAGCGACCGGACATTGTCCACCATGTTGGTCTCAAGAATATCCTCTGGGGCGGACTCGCCGCCCGTCTCGCCCGCGTAGGCGGCGTGGTCAATGCAGTAAGCGGTCTTGGCACTCTTTTCATCGGAGACCGGCTATCTATCAAGGCTCGCGCCATACTCTTGGTTCTCAGACTTTCGAACCGTAGTCACAACGTTGTCACAATTTTCCAGAACCACGACGACGAACAACTGTTCCTCAATTACAAGATTGTCCGCCCCGAACAATGTGTTTTCATCAAAGGATCGGGGGTAAACCTCAATGAATATAGTTTTTCGCCCGAGCCTTGACTCCACCATATACCATTCTTGGCAGTGGCTCTCCAGACTGATTTCTACCCAATGGAAAAACTGCATATCATATTCACTGCCCGCATGGTACGCGAAAAAGGCACCTTGGTGCTTGCCGATGCCGCAGAACTGCTTCGCGATGACTATCACGACAAAATTGACTTTTGGTTGTGCGGCAGACTTTCCACTACACCTAATTCGCTGACCGAAATTGAGCTGCGAAGCCGCTGCGACGGCTCCTACATTCAATGGCTTGGTTTCCGCACCGACATCATCGACCTTCTTCGTCGAGCCTCCATTGTGGCTTTCCCGTCGTGGTATCGCGAAGGGGTGCCGCGCTCGCTTATCGAGGCCTGTGCTATTGGCCGCCCTATCGTCACCACCGATTCCATTGGCTGCCGCGACACCGTGGTTGATGGATTCAACGGCTACCTCGTCCCTGTGCGCGACAGTGTAGCTTTGGCCGATAAACTGCGCATTCTCATCGACAATCCTGACATGCGGCGCCAGATGGGTGCAAACTCTCGTATTATAGCCGAGCGCGACTTCTCTATCGAAACTGTTGTTAACAAGCACCTTGAAATCTACCGTCGACTGGTTTCGTGACCGTCGGCATCCGTATTGTTTCGTAAAGCCGTGCGAATTCTTGGAGTTCGCACGGCTTTTTACATGTCTCGTAAGCAATATTTTGAAACTGCCAACGTTTCTATTGTAGATTTTGTTCGTAAAATGTTTCCTATTATACAAACTTCATCCCGCTTTCATGAAATATCCCATTGGAATACAGAATTTTGAAAGCCTTGTAAAGGATGGCTACTGCTATGTCGACAAGACCGAGGCCGTTTACCGACTTGCCTCGACGGGGCGGTACTACTTTTTGAGCCGTCCGCGGCGGTTCGGCAAAAGCCTGCTGCTCTCCACCCTGCGGGCCTACTTCGAGGGCAAACGCGACCTGTTCAAAGGGCTGGCGCTGGAGCGGCTTGAGAATGAGTGGATTGAATATCCGGTGCTGAACTTGGACTTGAATGTCGAGAAATACGACACTATCGAATCTCTGCGCAGCCGTCTCGAGAAAAACGTGTCGCAGTGGGAGGAGCTCTACGTACAGAAGGCCAACACCAGCCAGCCGCTTGCACTGCGTTTTGAGGACGTGATTCGTTCCGCTGCCAACAAGACGGGCCGCCGCGTGGTCATCCTGGTCGACGAGTACGACAAGCCGATGCTGGCCGCCATCGACAACCCCGAACTGCAGGACGCTTTCCGCCGCGAACTGAAGGCCTTCTACGGCAACCTCAAGTCGTGCGACGAGTTCATACGCTTCGCCTTCCTCACCGGCGTCACCAAATTCGGCAAGGTGAGCGTATTCAGC
>CAJONE010000058.1 GCA_905235855.1 uncultured Bacteroidales bacterium | reverse complement strand
ACAACCGGTGACGGGATGTTTGCGGGCAGCACGCGACAGGTAGCTGGCACTGTAGTCCATGTTCTCGTAGCGCTGCAATGCACCGAGAAATCCTTTTTCGGTGACAAGACGACAGTAGCCGAGAACAATGTTCGTACGCGGATGCTGGTAGGCCTCGACCGTATGGCGCAACCACTGCAGCGAAGCAGGCTTGCAGTCAACATCGGTGAGTACGAGGACATCGTTGCGCGCAGACTGGATTCCAATCGAGAGCGGAATCTTGCGTCCAATGAAGCCATTGACATCCTCCTTTATGGTGACGACCTTAAGATTGGGGTAGTTGTCGCGGCAGAGTTTAAGCACAAACTGTGTGTCGTCGAGAGAAAGATAGTCCACCACGACGACCTCGAAATCAGGATAATCCTGTTCGAGTATATAGACGAGGTTCTCGCGCAGGAAAGCCGACTCGTTGTGGGCAACTAACACCACCGACACGGGTGGCAAATTGCCGCCGTTCTCCTGAAGTTTTCGAGAGGAAGCCTTTTTGACCATTCGGCCCAGATAGAAATAACGGAGGGAATAAACAGTTATCAGAACGACGAAACTGACCGCCAGCAAGGCAAGCAACGCCTGCGCGAGGGGATTGGTCAGAATATGAGAGAAATCCATGTGGGTGTTTATTTATTAAGTGTGCAAAGGTAGCCATTTATTTCTTTAAAAAGAGTACTTTTGCAAAACGAAATATCAACCGTTTGTTAAAAACCGCCGCAAGTTGCAATCATCCAATGCAGTTATGCCGATTCATAAAAGAAGTTAAGAAGTGACGGCGAACTGCACAAAGGGTTGTGAGGCCGGTTGCTGGCAAAACGGAAAATGAAGAAGCCTGCATACCTGCAAAAAACTGTTGCGGCGACGCAACAGACACAATAACATACCGATAATCTATTTTCAACAATCCAGACACAAATATGTCGTTCACCATCGAAACCAGCGATGCCAAATCCTCAGCCCGTGCGGGCGTACTGAAAACCGCACACGGCGACATACCAACCCCGATATTCATGCCGGTGGGTACCGCTGGGACGGTCAAGGCCGTGCACCAGCGCGAGTTGAGCGAGGACATCGGAGCCAAGATAATACTCGGCAACACATATCACCTCTATCTGCGTCCCGGTTGCGAGATATTGCGAGCCGCCGGCGGGCTTCACAAATTCAACGGCTGGGACAAGCCCCTGCTGACCGACAGCGGCGGTTTTCAAGTGTTTTCGCTGGCCGACAGCCGCAAAATCAGGGAGGAGGGTTGCACTTTCCGCTCGCATATCGACGGTTCGAAACACCTTTTCACCCCCGAGAAAGTGATGGACATTGAGCGAGTGATTGGAGCGGACATAATCATGGCCTTCGACGAGTGCTGCCCGGGCGATGCCGACCACCGCTATGCCAAACAATCGATGGAGCTGACGCACCGCTGGCTCGACCGCTGTCTGCGCCGGTTTGACGAGAGTGAACCCTTGTACGGCTACGGACAAATGCTTTTCCCAATAGTGCAGGGATGCCAATACCGCGACCTGCGAACCGAGTCGGCCAACTACATTGCCGAACGGGCCACAAGCGGTTGCGCGATAGGCGGTCTGGCCGTTGGCGAACCGACCGAAGTGATGTATGAGATGATCGAGGTGGTGAACGGCATACTGCCAAAGGACAAGCCGCGATACCTTATGGGTGTGGGAACACCGCAAAACCTGCTGGAGAGCATAATGCGCGGGGTGGACATGTTCGACTGCGTGATGCCAACCCGCAACGGACGCAACGGACTGCTTTTCACCATGCACGGCACCATAAACATAAAAAACAAGAAATGGGAGGACTGTTTCGAGCCGATAGACCCCGAAAGCCCGGCCGAGGCCGACCGTGTGTACACGCTCGCATACTTGCACCACCTTATCCGGGCCGAAGAGATTCTGGGGCTTCAGGTGTGTTCGATACACAACCTGACATTCTACCTGCGTCTGGTTGGTGAGGCACGAAAACACATCATAGCCGGCGACTATAGCGATTGGGCAACCTCTCTCCTACCCCAACTTGGCAAAAGGCTGTAGCACTCGAAGCTGACTGCCGACCGCCGCCTAAAACCTGTTGAAAAAGAAAAACACAGCGGCACGGTTACGGTCAACACCTTCGACACTGCCGATTTTGCGGTAGCTGGCATCGCGCACGGCACCGTCTTTTTCTATGCTGCCGATTTTGCGGTAGCTGGCGTCGCGTATGGTGCCGTCTTTTTCTATGCTGCCGATTTTGCGGTAGTTGGCGTCGCGTATGGTGCCGTCTTTTTCTATGCTGCCGATTTTGCGGTAGTTGGCGTCACGTATGGTGCCGTCGCTGCCGAACGAGCCGACCTTGCGGTAGCTGGCGTCGCGCACGGTGCCGTCGCTCTCGATTTTTGCTATGGAGCGAAACGATGCATCGCGCACGGACTGCGAGAACGAAACCTGCGACAACAACAGGATAAAAGCGAAGAGAATGAACAACTTTCTAATCATCACTCTGCACAAATAAAGTTATCTAAAGCAACAAGGCCGACACATGACATGCAAAACCTGCCATAACGTCGGCCTTGGTTGATTCTATGCCGCACCACACCAATCGGCGTCGCCTGGCAAAGCGTTATTGTCTTGGCCGTACGGCACGGACAGTTTGACCAAAATAGCGATTGCGGTTGGTAAGGTCAGCCGTGCTGCTGGTAACGCGGAAAAACAATGCACCGTCAGGGCGATCAACATATAGCGACGACGACCAGTAGCCGCCAAAGTCCCCGACAGCACTGAGCACCGTTTCTCCGTAGTAGCCGGCGGCGGGTAGGAACATCGTGTTGCCGTTTGTTCGTGAGGTAAACTTGCGTCCGCGCACATCGTTGACGGTGGTCCATTCGGATGTGGTTTGGCTGAGGAGTTCCTGCCAGTCCTCCTGCGACGGCATTCTGTTACCAGCGCCAAGCACAGCTGTGGCAGCGTCGTCGGACGATTCGAGAGTCTTTTTTTCATCAACGGCACCATATACACCATTCGTGTTGTACTTTAACAGAGCGCCCATATCCTCGCTGCTGGTACCACTGCAATGGACGTAAGTGGCCCATGTGTAGATTTCTTTGGAAGCAGTCTCGCCCCATGCGTAATAATCGCCATATTGCTCCGGAGCAGTGGCGCCGAGGTTGCACGTGGCCCAAAGCAGTCTGCTTGGTAAGCCCAAATCGACAAATCCGTCGGGTATGTAGTTGGGGTCGGTTGTGGGGTCGGTGTTGCCGCCCGGAGTAACGGTTGTGTCGGTTGTGTCGGTTGTGTCATCTTTGCCACACGAAACCAGACTGAAGGCCAGCAACGAGAATGCCGCCATCACGAAAATCATTTTTTTCATAACTTGAAGGTTTTGGTTATTAAATAAATATTTTTTTCAATGTGAACTTGACGTGAATATTTGGATTGAAAAAAGCGGCATTCAGCACACCGCACGCCGAATTCGGTTCATACTCTCAATGAAAAAACAGATACACCAGTACAATACCTCATGCAAAACTAATCGCCTATATTTATCATTGCAAAATTAAAAAATAATTCCGCAATATCGGCAAAAAAGAACGAAAAAAAACAAATCGAACAGTTATACAATTCTATCCTACTGATTTTCAATTGGATGTTTTTCAATATCTCATCATGAAAAGCAGCCACTGCGTCGAATTCGGATAGCACAAGGACACCTCAAAAAACCACAACAACGCCCCTTACCCTCTTGCCTAAGAGTGGGAACTCTTGACAGTCAGGCCATTGCATACTTGTACAACATATTATATTCAGTAAATTGACAATTTTAGAGATTGCCCCTATCACCAAATACCATATTAGAGGAGAGAGAATGGGCGTGGTCAGACCTCGATTGCCCCGACAGCCACATCAATGGCCTTTTGCAACCCGTCGGTGAGTTTGCCGCCGGCAGTGGCATAGGCGGGCTGTCCGCCGCCACCGCCGCAGATTTCCTTGCCGGCAATGCGCACAATCTGTCCGGCATTGAGGCCGGCGTCGACGCGATTTTGGCCGAGACAGACAAGCAACGACGGTTTGCCGCCGAAGTCGCTACCCAAAACCAATGCCATATCGGGATATTTTTCGCGCAGTGGCATAACAAAGTCCTTCATCGGGGCGATGTCGTCGTGAATCAGAGCCGAGTAAATTGTTTTTTCTTTAAGATGACCGGCTATGGTAGCCACCGCAGCCTGAACCTTCTCTTTGCGGAAAGCCTCAACCTGCTGGCGCAGCTCGGAGTTGTCGTTCTGCAGCTTCTGTACGGCAACCGACAAATCCTTGGGTGATTTGAGCAACTCTTTCAGTGCGTCGATAGAGTCCTGCATCTCATCGACCATACGCTCGGCAGCCAAAGCAGTGACAGCCTCGATGCGACGCATGCCAGCCGCCACAGCGCCCTCGCTCACGATGCGCAACATGCCGATACTGCCTGTGTTCTGCACATGAGTGCCACCGCAAAACTCGACGCTCTCGCCAAACTTGACCACACGCACTCTATCGCCATATTTCTCGCCGAAGAGAGCCATGGCCCCAAGTTTGCGAGCCTCGTCTATGGGCATATCCCTGTGTTCCTCGAGCGGTATGGCGCGGCGGATGTCGTCGTTCACCAGACGTTCAACCTCACGCAAGTCCTCTTTCGTAATCTTGGCAAAATGGCTGAAGTCGAAACGCAGACGCTGGTCATCAACACTCGACCCTTTCTGTTCGACATGGGTACCGAGCACGGTGCGCAAAGCCTTGTGCAGAAGGTGGGTAGCAGAGTGGTTGCACTGGATGGCCATGCGGCGCTCGCGGTCGACTGAGGCGACAAAGCATCCTTCGAGAACGGGAGGTATAGTGCTGACAATATGCACAATAAGTCCGTTCTCCTTTTTGGTGTCGATAATGTCGATACTGGAGCCGTCGGGAGCGGTCAGCACGCCACGGTCGCCACATTGCCCGCCACTCTCGCCATAGAATGGGGTCTGGTCGAAGACAAGCTGGAAAAACTCCCTGTCCATGGTTTTCACCTTGCGGTGGCGCACAATCTTAACTTCGGCGGTGAGAGTGTCGTAACCGACAAACTGCTCCTCGACGCCAGGTTGCAGGTCGACCCAGTCGTCGTTTTCGACAGCGGCGGCGGCACGGCTACGCTGCTTCTGTTCGGCAAGACCTTTGTTAAACCCATCCATATCGACAGTCCAGCCTTTCTCGGAGGCCATAAGCTGCGTGAGGTCAACGGGGAAGCCGTAGGTGTCGAACAGTTCGAAGGCGAACGCGCCGTCGATTTCCGATTTCCGATTCTGGATTTTGGATTTTGAACTGATATACTCCTCAAAGCGTGAAATACCGTTGGAGAGTGTCTTTAAAAACGACTGCTCCTCATCGAGTATGATGCGCTCGATGAGCGACTGCTGCTGCTTCAGCTCAGGGTATTGGTCGCCCATCTGCTCGACCAGCAACGGGACGAGAGAGTTGATGAACGGCTCCTTGAAGCCAAGGAAGGTGTAGCCGTAACGTACGGCACGGCGCAGAATGCGACGGATGACGTAGCCAGCCTTAGCGTTGGAGGGCAGCTGACCGTCGGCGATGGAGAACGATACGGCACGCAGATGGTCAGCACAGACACGCATGGCGATATCGGCTTCGCGGTCAGTGCCATAAGTTTTGCCCGACTTGGCCGCCAGAGCCTGAATAAGCGGCTGGAAGACATCGGTGTCGTAATTTGAGGTCTTGCCCTGCATCACCATGCAGAGGCGCTCGAAACCCATGCCGGTGTCGATATGCTTGGCCTTGAGCGGTTCGAGTTTGCCCGATGCGAGACGGTTAAATTGCATGAATACAAGGTTCCAAATCTCGATAACGAGAGGATTGTCCTTGTTAACCAACTCGCTGCCCGGCAGAACATTGCGTTCGGAATCGGGGCGAAGGTCGACATGAATCTCGCTGCAGGGGCCACATGGACCCTGGTCGCCCATTTCCCAGAAGTTGTCCTTTTTCGAGCCTTTCAAAATACGCTCCTCGTCGATATGTTCCTTCCAATAGCCATAGGCCTCGCTGTCCATCTCAAGACCGTCTTTCTCGTCGCCGCCAAACACTGTGACATAGAGGCGGTTCTTGTCGATACCCATCACCTCCGTAAGGAACTCCCAACCATAGGCGATGGCCTCGCGTTTGAAGTAATCGCCAAACGACCAGTTGCCGAGCATCTCGAACATGGTGTGGTGGTAGGTGTCGCGCCCCACCTCCTCAAGGTCGTTGTGTTTTCCGCTGACACGCAGGCACTTTTGCGAATCGCTGACCCTCGGCCACTGTGACTGTGCGTTGCCGAGGAAAATGTCCTTGAACTGGTTCATGCCGGCGTTGGTAAACATCAGAGTTGGATCGTTTTTCACGACCATCGGTGCCGAAGGGACGATATGGTGGTTCTTGCTTTCGAAAAAATTCAGGAACTTGGCACGTATTTCGTTTGAAGTCATTGTTGCAATTGCTTGATTATATTGTATGATTTCCGTTGTTTTTAGCGTTTTGGCATTGCCCTGCCGATTACACGGGCAAGTTGCGCGCCATCACCTCATTGGCGGGGATTTTAAACTGTCGGCATTATTCGTCTCTCTCCACAAGCAGGATAGCGCTTTGGGGCACGATATAGTACTTTTCGCCGTTGTATTTTATCTCGATGGCGTTTTTCTGCAGGTAAATGGCGAGGTCGCCGGCCTGGACCTGCAGGGGCAGGTATTTGGCCTCGGAGGTGCGACCGGTCCAAGCTTCAGAGTCGTCGTCGAGCGATGGCAACGGATAGCCGGGACCGCATTTGAGGATGTAGCCCGACTTGACATCCTCCTTGTCCTGATAGCCCACCGGCAGGTAAAGGCCACCCCTGCTGCGTTCGGCACCGAGGCTCGGCTTGATAAGCACGCGGTCGCCGATTACGATTATGTGTTCAAGATTGTCTTTACTCATTGCAAACCAAATGTTGAAAAAAGAGTGTGCAAAGTTACAACAATTTTCGCAAACAGTGCTGAAAATCACACAATGCCCTTTCGTTCATTCGTTGGCAACGGCACTGCAGAAAAAAGGCCATGGCCGCCGTCACCGACATACGGCGCGGATCGGGAGTCCGAGACTGCGCCCGTCGTTGTTCAAAGACTGGCCTTCGGAGTGGAAGTACATGTGCCATGCGTCGTCAGGGATGTCCTCGTATAGCGATGCCGACCAATAGTAACCGCCAGAAAGAGCATCGACAAGTTCAGAACCGTCGCGGTAGCCTGCAGCAGGCAAAAACAGGCTGTTGCCATCAGGACCTGTGAGCAACACACCGGCAGTACCTTT
Organism: uncultured Bacteroidales bacterium; assembly: GCA_905235855.1. Lineage (GTDB taxonomy): Bacteria > Bacteroidota > Bacteroidia > Bacteroidales > P3 > Colimorpha. The sequence continues at coordinate 2,303 of CAJONE010000058.1, read as the reverse complement.
ATGGGTTGTCCACTCCACTTTGCAGTTGTCGAGCAACTCTTTCCAATCGCCAGCCGTGGGCAAACGTACCCCTTTGCCGCTGTTGGCAGTGGCCGCGTCGTCGTCCGCTTCCAGTCTGGTGAGATTGTCAACCCTGCCGTAGTCCTCGTCGTTGCAATACTTGGCAAGTTCGTAACCGTTTAGGGCGTGGCGGTAGTTGTCCTGGTCGTAACTGTCCTTCACGGCGGTCTCACCCCAGGCGTAGTAGTTGCCGAAATCGTCGGGACTGACAGCGCCAAGATTGCATTCCGCCCAAAGCAAACCGCTTGGTAATCCAAGATCCACAAACCCTTTCGGTTTGCCACACGAAACCATACATAACGCCATCAGGGTTAATACCGCAACTTTGATTGTTTTTTTTTATCTTTGTCATATTGGTGTTTTGTTTAAGTGTTTTTCAGTAAGCAAGGGACATTTCCGGATCGATCGGGCCAGAGCCGAGCTCGATATCGTTGACCAGTTGCTGCTCGCGCAAGAGGAAAGCATCGGCCTTGAGTTTGAAGCACACAGCGCGCTCGTCGCCGTCGATACGCAGGCAGACACCCTCGCGCGGCACCTTGTGCTGGCACATGGGTTCGTCGGCCTCCATGCCCAGCCGCTCGCGGTCGGAACGCAAGGCGTCGAGAAAGTGTTCGTTCCAGCAGTTCGATGTGTCGAGCGAAGGGTACATGTCGGCAAGAGAGCCACGAAAAAGGACTGTCATCGGATGCAGGCGAGGGCGCAGTTCCGGGTGGTTGGCCAAGAGGTGCAGAGTCCATTTGTTCACATCGTCGGCCTCCCATTCTTTTTTGTTTCCTTCGCAGTCGGTCTCGGTGATACGGTAAGGCATCATGAAGTTCTGGCCGGGACTGCAGCCATAGTCGTAATCCTTCTGAATCATGCTGTCCGAACCCGAAAGGTAGCCGCATATCTCGCCATAGACGGTTATTCCCTGCGGAATATAGGGGCGCATCAGCTCGGCATACTCGGTCCAGATGTCGGTTTCGTAAAAACCGGCGGGCATTTTTTTGTTTATGTAACGGTTTTTTATAACGGTGCGGCTCGAATAAACCAGGCCGTAGCCGATGCGGTAGGCGTCGAACCGATGCGACAGCGCAGACTCGCGCCTTTGGCCAAGCAACGTTTTCTGCCATGGGAATCGGGGGCGACAGCGGTCGAGGTGTTTCAGCGCGCGGATAGCCATCTTGTTGCCGCGCATCTTGCTTGGAGAGAGTGGTATGGGTATCTTGGTAAGGATATTGCCAATGATAACGCTGGCACCGTGCATCTTGACTGATACCGTAGCACTCATACCGGGCAAGAAGTACCACATATTGGACTGCAGGGGCATGGTGTCGTAGTGAAACTGAAACTGCCCCGGTATGAGGCGGTCGAAGCGCGCGAGCATACGCTCACGCATTCGTTCCATCCGGCGTTGCTTGTTCAATTGTTTCAGGTTGACATGCGGCACATACACTTCGGCAAAAAGGTCGCCGCACACTGTATCGAATTCCAACGGGCACTCGCGTCCGTTGGAGTCCTTTTGCAGAAAGCTTTCGAGACAGAGGCCTGCCAACTGCGGTTTCCAGCGCACAAGGGCGTCGAGGCTGAAAATGCAGCCATACGACGGACAGCCGCGCAAGCGGATCATCTTGACCCGCCCGCGTTTGGTGAAAAAACCCACCAGACGCTTAGCCTCGGCTTCGCGGCCCTCGTTCAGGAGTTTCGCGACCACATCGCGGTTGGCGTTCATACGGTGGTCTTTCAGCCCAAACTGATTGTTTGCGGCAAGGAAATTCAGGTTAAGGCGAGTCTCGTTCATGCAATAGACAACGGCCTGACCAGTGACGTATAGGCCCTTCGGCACCACCACAGGGTAGCCGTCGACGGTAGTCTGAACCAGAAAGTCAGCCCCCTCAATAGGGCGCTGATGACCGATACGGACAATCTTGGCGCAGTATTCGCTGCGCAGATGCTCGCTCGCCGTGAAAATATTGTCGGTAACCATAGAGGCAGAAAAAACAACGGACGACCGGCTGTGTGCCGGCCGTCCAGTCTGCGGAAAGAGAGGGATTCGAACCCCCGGACCCGTGAAGGTCAACGGTTTTCAAGACCGCCGCATTCGACCGCTCTGCCATCTTTCCGTTTGTTCCGGCACCGTCGTCTTAAACGTCCGAAAACGGGTGCAAAGATACAAAAAAAAGATTATTCGGCAAAAAAGCCGAAAAACAGCTTGCCCCCGCCAGCACCGCAAAAACGCACGACGGCTGGCAATAAAGTGTCAC
>CAJONE010000057.1 GCA_905235855.1 uncultured Bacteroidales bacterium | reverse complement strand
GGTGCCTACACCACCACCTATATCTACCACTGGACAACCGCAACCGAGCTCTCCGACCCGCAGGATGTGCGCATCGAGCAGGCCGGCAAACGGCACGACATATACCGCATCAACACCTCCGACAACGGCGACTTCTTCCTGCTCGAAAACCGGCAGAAAGCGGGGTTCGACCGCTACCTGCCTGGTCATGGCCTCGTGGTATACCACGTGCACCCCAACGCCAGCGGAGCCTCCGTGTCGAACGCACAGCACCCGCAACAGCTCTATATTCTTTCGGCCCAAAGCTCACAGCAGTACCCCGACAACACACCATCGTCATACGGCAGTATCGGCAGCGGCGGCACCACCTACCCCGGCAACTTCCACCGCGACTCGCTCACCGACAACAGCACACCGTGGCTGCGCCCATGGTCTGGCCAACCCAACAACACACCCATATTCGGCATCACCGAAAACGGGTCAGACAGCTCAATCTACTTCCACTTCATCGAGGCCAGACCCGAAAACCCAACCTATCTTGAAGCGCACTACATATCCGAGTACACAGCCTCCGCCAACTGGGATGCCATGGGCAACTACCCAATGCTGGTGCTGGTCTCCGACTCGCCCGACAATTTCGCCTCGCCCGACACATCTTTCCATGTGGGCGACACTCTCGACAACGGCAACATCGTGGCCTACGTCGGCTATCAGGCCAACCGCTGCCGCTTCACACTCGACTCGGCTCAATCGCCCTACAACCTCTATTTCAAGATTTTCTGCCACGTGGGCGACAATACTTTCCTGCCCGGACCCACGGCTATGGCCACACCCTACGAGTTCTACCGTCCGCAACCCGAAGCCCTGACAGCACAATACACCTCGGAGTTCAACATCGACGTGGCCTGGCAACCCTCCGAGCCCTGCCGCATGCTCGTGCTCATGTCGCGCGACAACCAGTTTGACACCCCACACGGTGACTACTCCATAGGCAACGTCACCGACGGCGGCGACATCGTTCTGTACTACGGCGACGACACCCTTGCAGCAAGCCACATCCTGCCCGACGGCCAATTGCCCGACACGGTATATTTCCGCTTCTTCTGCCGCCTTTACTTCGACGACTATTCCGACGGAATTACAGCCAAGGCAACGCCCTACGAGTATTTCCGTCCCTATGCGCGCAAACTCACCGCCAAATACACATCGCCACGCGAAATAGCACTCGAATGGACGGTCAGCGAGCCTTGCCGCATGCTGCTCGTGGCATCAGCCGACCGCGATTTCTCTACTCCATTCGGCAACTACGCCACGGGCGACGAGATCGGCGACGGCGACAAAGTGGTGTTCTATGGCGAAAACACTTTCAACACCACCTTCACCCTGCCGCGCGGCACAACACCACAGACCTACTACTTCAGGCTCTACTGCCGCTACCACGGCGACGAATACTCTACCGGCAAATACGCCGAAGTGCATCCCACTATGGCTATCGATGCCGCCACGGACAACGCAACCTTCACCATGTCGCCCAACCCGGCCAGTGCCAGTGTGACCGTGGCCCTGCCCTTTGACGCTGACGCCACCGTCACCGTTTGCGACATGATGGGCCGCACTGTGCTTTCGCACCGCCTAACCGGACATGGCCTCAACATCGACACATCTGCCCTGCCTCGCGGCACATACATCGTGGCTGTGGCTACTGCCGGCGGACGTGCGGTGAAAAAACTGGTGCTCCGATAACTATGTAATCGCAAAAAAAGAGAACGCCTACGGTGACCTACCGCAGGCGTTCTTTTTTTTCCCGCCGGCAACTCACTCCTGCCCCACCAGACGGAACCGCATACCGCAACGGCGAGCCGACTCGCCGTCGAGGTCGTCGCGGTCGCCCACCATCAGGGTTTCCGACGGCTCAACTCCCAAATGCCGGCACACGGCGAGCAGCGACTCCTTGCAGGGTTTCAGTCCGCCCATGCTCGGCGCATCGGTGACCAAGTCGGCCCACGAGGGGTCGAAACCTAACGCCGCCAAGCGTTCCTCGACGCAACCGTAGTCCGAAAACAGGGCCACCTTTATGCCCTGCGCACGCAACTGCGGAAGCAATTCGGGCACCCACTCACGCAGACGGTAGTGGCGTTTCAGCACCCGTACCATGGCAGGCATGTAGCGATGCTCGTACCACCATTTCACCCGTTTCGACGAAATGCGGCTGCGTATGGCCACCTTGCCGTAAAGTGTCTCGTAGTATGTGCGCTCGTCGCCAAACCACACGCCGGCCAACGATTTGCGCTCCTTGCGCTCGTTGTTAAGTATGAACATATACAACGGGTCGGCCAGGATCAGGTGCAGCGGCAGTTTCGACTTGTCGAACAGCGTGCCGTCCACGTCGAACACCACCGCTTTGACTCCTTCAGTTTCTAATTGCATGATTGCAGGTTTTCGGACATTGGACCGGACATTTGCGAAATTGGCCAGCCGGCGTGCCGGTTGGCCACGGATGTCTGGTCATCCGTTTCACTTTATCACCAGATCGTTGAACTTTGCATGGCGATTCTCGTCCTGCAGCAGCAGGTTGAGCTTGAACTGCCCGTCGCGCGCCCCCTCTTTGATGCAGCGTTCCTTGAACTGCTCGAACGACTCGTGTACCAGACGGAAAGTCAGCGCATCTTTAAGGCGCAGCGACTCGCGTTTGGCCTTGTATTCGATGTTTATCTCCTTCAGCGCTGCATCGACCGCCTCGGTAAACTTCTCGGCCTGCTCCTGGCTGACGCTCTGGTCGGCAAACTCGTAGTAGAAGTTGTAGCGCGACTCGGCCAGCTCGGCAAAACCGATAAAGAAACGGGTTTTCAGCCCGGTGTCGGCCTCGGCTTTGCGCACGGCCTCGATAAACTGGCGCTCGTAGAGTTTCTCGCCGGTCATGGTCACTATGCCGTGGGTTTTCTGTATCATGTGTACCGTGGGCGTGCGGTTGTAGTTCGGACCGATTTCGAGCAGGTCGTTCATGTTGTAGCGGTACAGGCCCGCGTATGTGGTCACATACGGACAGTAGCGCTTGCCCTGCTCAAGCTCGTGCAGCTGGTAGAACCGCGCATCGGGGTTGTCCATATCCTCTTCTTTGACAAACTCGTAGTAGTGATAGTGCGGAAACATGACGGTGTTTAGCGTGTCGTCCATCACCAGTCCGAAACGACACTCGGACGAGAAATAGCCAAACTCCTGGTGCAGCATGTGCTCGGGAAACGAGTTGGCAAACTTGTCGAGATAGACTTTGGTGTTGCCACATTTCCAGGTGTTGAGTATCTGCATGTTGGGCCAATAGTGTTTGGGCAGCACCTGTCCGTATTTGGCCTTGAGTTCGCGCAGTTCCTTGGCACGCTTGGGGTTGGGTTTGAGGCAGGCCTCGATTTCTTGACGGATTTTGGGGTCGATGTTCAAGTCGGCTTTCAGGGTGCCCTTCTCGATGTCGCTGACATACTCGTCGTAGTAACGGTTCACGTTGTTCTGCAGCTCTACTATGGTCGACGGGTTGGCCGTGACAATGAGCGTAATGTCTTGCTCTATGCCCATACGCATAAGCACGTAGTAGCGGCTTGTGTAATCGGCTATCGAATAGACACACTGCGGATTGGAGTAGAGTTTCTTGACGAAACCTGGGCAGTCGTTCTGCGTCTTGCCCGACACCGAACCGTAGATTGTGCCGTCGGGGGCATAACCCTCGATTACCTTGCCCACTATCGAGAGTATCTTGCCGGCAAAGACCTTGTGGCGGTTTTGGATAAAGTTGTAGAGCCACACCTTGGTCATCTTGCCGTAGACGTTTTTCAGGTACTTCTCGGTGATGGGTATCCACTTGGGCTCAGACGTCGAACCCGATGTGGTGGCATAGAGTTCGGGCTTGCCGGGAAAAAGGATGTCCTTTTCGCCGTTCTTGTGCCGCTCGACGTATGGGCGGAAATCCTCATACTCGTTGGGTTTCACCTGCTCGCGATAGCGCTTGTAGAGTTCCTCGTCGGTCGCGGCCTGGAGGATATAGTCAAACTTGTGTTCCTTGCCGTAAACAGTGTCTTTGGCGTAGGTCAGTATGCCGCGCAGCGTCTTTTCGCTGGCCTCGCGTGGGTGTTTTGTGGCTTTCTGCAAGGCATTGTACTGTATGCCGCCGGCTATTCCCAGCAGCAGGTTCGGAACAATCATGTTAGTGACTTTCATAATCTTGAATGTTTAAGATTTCACAAAATTAAAGTGCAAAGATAAAATTTTTGACTCAATTACACAGAAACAGAACCGATTTTGTAAAACAATTTGACGACATACGCGGATAATGCGTATCTTTGCACACCCGTTGCGCCGCATGCCGAACTCCGCACAGCACCGGCCGTACGCTAAAAAACGATTATGGACACCTCGCCACGTCCCCTACCCTTTTGCCTCTCGTAGGCTATAAATTGCAATCACTTCTATGTCTGTCGCTGAATCACTTCTTTTGGCTGTAGCGCTTTGCGCCGACACGCTGGCCGTGTCGACGGCGGGCGGACTGAAATACCGCATGCCGCGTCCGCGCTGGCTTCTGTTCGCTTTTGTGTTGGGCGGTTTTCAAGGTCTTTTCCCGCTCATGGGTGCGCTGACAGGGGCTGTATGCGAGCAGTTTATCGAGGCCGTAGACCACTGGATTGCCTTCGGATTGCTGCTGCTTGTCGGCAGCAAGATGATTGTCGATGCTTTACGAACCAAACGTCCGGTTGACAACGCAGTGGACGATTGCGGAGACTCGACGGCCCTGCACTACGACGACCAGGGCCACGACAACCAAACGCCAACGCTGAAAATCACCACCATGTGTCTGTTGGGCGTGGCCACGAGTATCGACGCATTTGCCGTAGGCATCGGGTTTGGCCTCGACAGCAGCGTGGCCGAGTGTTTCATCACATGCGCCACTATAGCGGCGGTGACATTCACGGTCGCCCTAACTGGCATCGGTCTGGGCCGCGCCGGACGGATTGTCCCCGAACGCTGGACCGGCATCATTGCCGGCCTGGTTTTGATTGGCATCGGAACAAAGATACTGGTGGAACACCTTGCCGCAAGCTGACATTCGGACGCGTATCGTAGGTCAAGTTCACATGTCCACAGCCGCAGCTGGACATTGCAGCCCTGACCGATAGACGTGCCGGAAGACCACACACATACGGCAACTCCTATACCCAATCGAGCCTACCCCTCATCGGGTATTGCCGGCCACGGATTTTGCAGTATGCCGGCCATGCGCTCCATACGCTCGTGGGCCACGGTGCGCATACGGTCGACCTCCTCCTTACGCGAGTGCGAACGGTCGGGCAGCACCGGTTCGCCCACATTGACCGTCATCAGCGGTATCTCTTTCGGTCCGAAAAATTTGTAGATACCCTTGCGCTCACGGTAGGTGATAACGCACGGCACGATTGGGCAGTCATACTTGTAGGCCATCGTGAAAGCGCCCTTGCGGAAGGGTCGCAACGGCTGGTAGTAGTCCCAGCGCACCTCTTCGGGAAACACAAGAATCCAGTCGCCCTTGGCGTGGTAGTAGTCGAAAGCCTCGTCAAACTTGCGCAATCCGCCCATAGTCTCTGGCACTGGCACACCGCCCACATAGCGCACAAACCAATACTGGCCACCGTTGAAGTGCTTGGCATACATCGGTATCCATATCTTGCGCAGCGGCTGCAGGGCCTGCTTCACCGCCGGCGCGTCGAACTGGTAGACGTGGTTGCTCACAGCCACCGCCCCGCCTTTGAGCTGCTTGCGGTAGGGGCGCAGGTTTTTGCGTCCTCTGATGCGGAGGCCATACTTCAGCCTGTTCGACACGTTGATGACAAACCAAATGAAAAGAGGTCCTATCACATTGCGTTGTATCAGGTATGAGAACGAGCGGTCGATATAGGGGTACGTTTCGTCGAACTTGTACTGCCTGCGCTTGCCCGAACTCTGTCGCTTCACCTCAACGCGGTGTTCGTAGGGATTGTCGGTGGGATATGACTTGACTGGGTCAACCGGTATGTATACGCCCTCTTGGTTTTCGAGTGTTCCGTATTTCATCGTACAGCATTTTTGCGGTTGCAAAATTACACAATTATTGTATACCGTAAAAAAAACCAAAATCCCGACAAGAAAGCCTTTAATACAAGAGTATCTCCCAAAATTGCATCAATGCCCATACCCTCTCTTATCTAAGAGGGGGTGTTGTTGACGGTCAAACTATTGCATATTTGCAAAAGATATCATATTCAACAAAAAAACATAGAGGTTGCCACAAAAAGAGAGGGCTGCGCACAGCGCAGCCCTCTCATGTGTTTAGTTACAGCTGAATGATTATTCGGCGGCAGAAGCATCCTGAGTTGCCTCGGCAACAGCATCGGTAGCTTCTTCGGCAGCATTCTCAACAGCCTCGGTGCATTCCTGGGCGGTCTCATCGGCAGCGACCTCAACGTTCTCGATAGCATCCTCTACAGGAGCTTCTTCGGTGGTTTTTGCATTGTTGTTGCAAGCGGCGAAAGCGAACATGCCGGCAACAGCCATCAGAAACATAACTTTTTTCATTTTTTTTGAATTTAAAGGTTTATAAGTTTCAATTTGTTTTACAGCTTGACAACTGTTTGTCTTACTGATTTCGGACAACTGTTTGTCTTACTGATTTCGAATGCAAAAATACACCCAATACTTGTGTTACGGTGAAAATAAAATGTGAAAAAGTCTTAATAAATTTTTAAAACGTTTGTTTATAATAATTTAACATAAAGAAAACAAACGCTAATATTCAAATGTTTACCGTGTGAGAAGCTTGTTTTTCGTTTTCGCATGCAATGCAACGGCTGTTTAGGGCAGGGGCACAAGACCGTTGAAGCCCATAAACGCCATAGCCAGTATGCCGGCCGAGACCAGAGCGATAGGCACACCCTTCATGCCTTTGGGGGTGCCGGTGATTTCGAGCTGCTCACGTATGCCGGCGAAGATAACCAGTGCCAGGGTGAAGCCCACAGCGATGCTGGCCGAGTAGACAACGCTCTGCAAGAGGGTCATGTTTTTCTGCACCACTATCAGCGCCACGCCCAGCACGGCGCAGTTGGTGGTGATAAGCGGCAGGAATACTCCGAGAGCTTGATACAGCGCGGGCGCGACCTTCTTGAGCACAATCTCTACCATCTGCACCAGGGCCGCTATCACGAGGATATAGACTATGGTCTGAAGATATTCGAGTTTGAGCGGAACGAGCACGTAGGTGTTCAGTATCCACGTCACAAGGGTGGCAAGGAGCATGACAAACAGCACGGCTCCGCCCATTCCGACCGAACTTTTCACATCTTTCGAAACCCCAAGAAACGGGCATATTCCAAGAAACTGTGCAAGGACAACGTTGTTTACAAATATTGCGCCGATGATGAGCGCGAAAATGCTTATTCCTGACATAGTGTTATTTTGTTATTGTGTTATTTTACCTGTTGTTTCGGTTAATTGTTTCGGGGTGGCAGCGACATTGCGACATATTTGGATTGTTATTCAATCCAGCCGAGTATGTCGCCTTTTTTGACCATCTGGCCCTGTTTGACACAGGTGCCCACGATGCTGCCGTTCTTGGTGGCGGCCACGGTCATGATGCCGTAGGAGGCTTCGATGAAGCAGATGACCGCGCCCTCGTTGTACTTGGTGCCCGGTGTCGGCGGCACGGAGGTGTCCTTGAAGTCCATTTCCCAAAGCAGGCGGCCAGTGGCCGAGGCCACGATGGGTATGGCGTTGGGCTTGTTGATGTCGATATAGTTGAAGGCACGTTCGGACGCCTGCGTGGGAGCCAGCATGACCGGAGCGTTCTTGGCGGCACGTAGTTTCTCGACCTCCTTGTTGAAACGTTCCTTGGCGATGCCGCTCTTGTAGTCGCGATACTGGCGGTCGTGCATGGCGAGCTCGAACAGCTCCTCGTCGTCCTCGCCGCGATCCCAACCGTTTTGCTCCATCTCCTTGACATATTCGGGCAGGGCATCGGGATAGAAATCCTGCGGATTGCCAGTGTAGAATTCCTGTCCGCTCTGCTTGGCCAGCTCGACAATTTCGGGGGCAAGCGGTCCGGGTAGTTTGCCAGCGCGTCCGAGAATCATGCTCCACGAGTCCTTGTCGATCTGGCTGAAACGGGGTTTGCCCTGCGCCAGAGCCAGAAGGTTCATCACTGCTATGTTCTTGGTGTATTGGCTGAACGGAGTGACCAATGGCGGATAGCCGAGCATAGGCCAGATATGTTCGACTTCCTGGAAAAGTTGCACGGTAAGTTCCTCGAAACTCACCTCCGGCTTTCCGGCTTTTTTGAGGGCCATGTTGATGGCACCGTGCACGCCCTTGAGGTCGCTCATCATCGAGCCCATCATGCCGCCAGGCAACCCACAGCCCACGAGGAGCGAGGTGCTGATGCGGTTGCCGGGGTTGATGTAAAGGCCGAGGAAATCGTCGACAAACTCCTGCGTCAGTCGGCGCGCTTCCATATAAGCGTCCATGTTAATGTCCTTTACAAGGAAACCGGCATCCTTGAGCATGGCCTGCACCGAGATGACGTCGGGATGCACCATACCCCACGAGAGAGGTTCCATGGCACAGTCAATCACGTCGGCTCCGGCCTTGGCCACTTCGAGCGTCGAGGCCATCGAGAGGCCCGGACCGGTGTGTCCGTGATACTGGACAATGATGTGAGGGTATTTTTTCTTTATTTCGCCCACCAGACGACCCAACGTGGCCGGACGGCCCACGCCGGCCATGTCTTTCAAGGCTATCTCGTCGGCTCCGAACTCGACAAGCTTGTCTACAATGCCCATATAGTATTCTACGGTGTGGACGGGCGAGTGAGTAATGCTGAGGGCTGCCTGCGAAATCATGCCAGCCTCTTTTGCGTATTTCACCGAGAGCTCAAGGTTGCGGTAGTCGTTGAGACCGCAGAACGAGCGCATAATATCGACACCCTGGGCTTTCTTGACCTTGCACATGAGCTGGCGCACATCCTTCGGCACTCCGTACATGCGCAGTCCGTTGAGGGCACGTTCGAGCATGTGGGTCTGAATGCCGGCCTTGTTGAATTCCTTGGTCCAGGCGCGCACGGCCTTATTGGGATTCTCGCCATACATAAGGTTTACCTGCTCAAAAGCACCGCCGTTGGTCTCGATGCGGTCAAAACAACCCATCTGCACTATAACGGGCGCAATGCGCACAAGCTGGTCAACGCGTGGCTGGTATTTGCCCGACGACTGCCACATGTCGCGGTAAACAAGGCTGAATTTTATCTCACGTGCCATAAGTCTGTCTTTTTATTTATGAAGTTAAACAAAGTGCAAAGATACGAAACTATTTCAAAACTGCAAATTAATTATGCTCCGGAGACTGACTGAAGCATATTTTCCGTTTCACCAATAATTATTATCTTTGCAGCCGTTTTGTATGTGCCAGGCCAACGGATGCCGGCCACCTGATTCAACAATCCAAATCCAAATCCCAATCCGCTGATGAAACTCGCAATAATAGGCTACGGCAAGATGGGCCACGCGGTGGAGCAGTGCGCGCTCAAGCGCGGACACACAATAGCCTTGAGAATTGACACACCCGACGACTGGAACAGCCAGGGTGCATCGCTTAACGGCTGCGACGCGGCCATCAGACCTGAAACTCAACAACCGAATACAGATACTTGAGCTTTTCAAG
>CAJONE010000056.1 GCA_905235855.1 uncultured Bacteroidales bacterium | reverse complement strand
CAACCTCCGACCGAGAAAACTTTTGAACTTCGATACCCCCAAACTTAAATTTATGCTATATTTGCACAACTGTGTTGCACTTGGTAGTTGAGTCTACAAGTCTACAACTTCAGAAAAGACTTCGTCGTTACAAGCTTTTTTTTCGTAATTTTGCACATTGGTTATATAGATGCAACAGCTATGGCAAAAGGACGAATTTTATATGTAAACCAGGAGATTACGCCTTTTACTGAAGAGACGGCAAATGCACGTTTCGGACGATATGTGCCCCAGTATGCACAAGAGCACGGACGCGAAATCCGTGTGTTTATGCCACGTTTCAACAGTATCAGCGAGCGCAAAAACCAACTCCACGAGGTTATTCGCCTGTCGGGGATGAACCTGATTGTAAACAACTGCGACCACCAGCTTATCATCAAGGTTGGCTCCATCTCCTCCGCCCGCATGCAGACATACTTCATTGACAACGAAGAGTATTTCACAAAAAACGGAGACCTTTTCGACTCCAACGGCAAGCTCTGCCCCGATGCCGACGAACGTCTGCTTTTCTTCTGCCGCGGCACACTTGAAGCTGTCCGCAAACTGGCGTGGCGACCGCATGTGGTTCATTTTTCGGGCTGGTTCAGTGCAATGATACCGTTCTACCTGCGCCGCATCAACAAAGACAATGCATTCTTCAACGGGACAAAATGCATTGTCACCCTTACCAACGACTTCTTCCCCGACAAATTCAGTGACCAAACCGAGAGAAAACTCAAAAACGACGGAGCCACAGCCAAAGACCTCCGCATGTATGAGAACCTCGACTATATGACCCTCATGAAAGCCGCAATTGCTTTCTCACAAGGCGTTGTAGTGGCATCGAACGACGTGCAGCCCGAGCTCATTGCCTACGCAAAAGAAATGAAACGGCCCGTTCTGGATTTCGAGCCCAACGAGGCTATATTCTACGAGAAAATCAATGAACTATACGACACCGTAGCCGGCAGCAGCATGAACAGCTGACCTGCGTGCCTTAAAATCTGTCGCGACAGGCAGAGGCGCTGTTTGTACATAACCGCCATATCCACAACTTAAATATCCCGACATGCCGCGCTCTGGCTTGATGTAACCTGCAACAAGCCAGAGTTGCCGTATCAACGTTTTGTGCAACGTAGCGAACTGTCACACTACCTGCACAATGCACTGTTAGTACACGTCCACCACTCCTCATACGGCATCTTTTTCCACATGATGACATAACGTCACCGTTAGAAAAATTTCAATAAAGTCGTGCGTGTCTTGCTGCCACTTATCAACACACAAATGTTAAGTCTTTCAGCCAGCAGCAAGGTTATTAACTTTACAAATTAAAAAAAAGTTAGTATCTTTGAAAGTTTCAATGCGAAAACCATAGGTGGGCAAAAGTGCCTGCCTGTGGGGATATGGCGATGAAAATGGTATTTTGCAGCCAGTTGAGAACTGTTTCTGCGGCTGTTTTATACTGAAAAAAGAATACTCGCGCCATCCCGCAAATTCAAAAAAGAAAAAAAAATAATAGAAATCATCCAACCGAAACGATATATGAAACATTTTGTACCCGCGAGATTTTTAGTGACCGTTTTTTCTCTTCTGCTGTTTGTGCTCTCGGCAACCAACGCCAAAGCACTCGACAGCAACAGTGCCGATACGAGCATCTGTCTCGGCAGCCAACTGAAGCTGACGGCATCTTTGCCACACACAGGTATGCCCAACTACTACTACACCTGGTCGGCAAAGATTGGCGGAGATGCAGCTACCGATGCACAAGCCGGATGGCAAGGGTCACCCACCCTCTCTGTGCAGTCACCCAGTGCACGAGTGGCATGGTCGGAAGTGACCAAGGTGGTTACAATTAAACCCACAGTGGCGGGAACGTTTACATACAAGTTCGAAATAACCGACTCGTACGGATGTTCAAGCGTGCAGGAAGTGAAAGTGTATGTGAAAGACACTGTCAAGATTTCGGTTACAAATGGAGAACAGTCAATTTGTGCAGGCAGTGCTATTACAACGGTTGGAATAAACTACAGCAATGCCAATATAACAATCAGCCCCGCCGTAGGTGGGTCAGGACTCACGTTCACACCTGGCACCGGCGGCATGGGAGACAAAACGGGCACCCTTTCCGGCACCCCTGTCGCATCGGGCACTTACACGATAACTGCTGCCACGCCCGCCACCCCAATCCCAGCTACCTGTGCAAGTAAGTCGGTCGAGGTGAGCATAACGGTTTTTGACGCACTTGAGGCCGGCACAATCACCGGCAACCTCAACGTGTGTCAGGGAGGAGATGCAACTCTGACTGCCCATCCGTCTGGCGGCTCTGGCTCATACGACTACGCATGGCAAACCTACAACGGCTCGACTTGGGTTGCAGCATCCGGCACAAACAACGCTGCCACCTACGTTCCGGCCACCTCGTCAGCTGGAAGTACAAGATACAGAGTGGTCGTAAGTGATAACGGCGGTGCAACCGGATGCGCGCCGCAGACCTCGACAGACGTGACCGTAACGGTCTACAACAGTGTCGTGGCTGGCACAATCACCGGCACAATGGAAGTCTGCTCCGGCACTTCGTCTGCCACACTAACTGCTCATCCTTCCAACGGTTCTGGAAATTATGGTTTCCAATGGCAGCGATACGACAGCGGCACCAGTTCCTGGGCAGACATCGGCGGTGCCACCGCTGCCACCTACGCTGCACCTACCACCACAGCGGGGGCTACCCAATATAGGGTCAAAGTAACCGATCCTGATGCTGTGGGATGCGGTGAAACCATATCCGACCCCGTCACGGTTACAGCATATCCAGCCCTTACTGTCGGTTTAGATGCCGATTACACCGAGATCTGCTCCGGATCGAGTGTAGTTCTTACCGCCACTCCCACGGGAGGGTCGGGTACGTACAGCACCTACGAGTGGACCAGCACGACAGCTGGCGAATCGAACCCCACCGCAAGGGTTGATGCTCATATTGCTGACGCAACCCCGTCGACACCTGCGACAGACCCCACTACTGTAAGATATAAAGTTAAAGTCACCGACAACAAAGGCTGTCAAGGGACAAAAACCATTGACATTTCCGTCAACAAGAGCCCCATTCTTTCACTGTCGGCAGGTCTCATCCCTTGTTATGGCGGTAGCATTGATTTGGGAATGACCGTAACACCAGGCACACCGGCCTATACATTCACGAAGGATGGCGGAACAACATGGCAGTCAATCACACCCGAGGGGGGCAATTACAAGTATACCAACATGACCGCGGGCACCTACACCGTGACCGTCAAGGATGCCAAAGGCTGTACCGACACCAAGTCCATCACCATCAGCCAAAATCCGCAAATATCGATAGTCAGCACCGATAAAACGCAACCACAGTGCAACGACGGACACAACGGAAGCATCACGGTCGTTGTCACGGGAGGTAACAAGAATGCAGTTGCTCCTTTCTACCAAACCGTAACGCTTGCAGGCAATGCTCCAAGCAGCTCGACAAGGAATGGTGACAATTGCACGTATGTTTTCGATGGACTCGCAGCTGGCACATACACCTTATATATTAAAGACCGTATGGATTGCGAGAAAGAGTTCGAAATAGAACTCGGCGAGCCTGGGGCTGTTGTACCTGCCGACATCACTGCTTCGGCTTCGACAATATGTTTTGGCGAAAGCGTGATTCTTTCAGCCCAGACAGCGACGGGTGGAACACCTGGAGTGTCACCGGCTCCTGCATATACCTATTTGTGGACAGCCAGTAACGGAGATTCACCCACACCCGTCACTCCAACTGGTGAAAATGTCACTTCCGTCTCGTTCACACCCTCCAGTTTAGGCTCGGTTACCTTTACACTAACCGCCACCGACGGTGTCACACCCACAGGCTGCACCGGCATCAAGACGATTGACGTTACGGTGAACCCCTTGCCCTCGATGACGATTTCGAACGACAACCAGTCCGTTTGTCTGGCCTCGTCGCTGGTCAGTTCGGTAGTAACGGTCGAAAATGCAAATATATCATACACACCATCCACCCTGCCCACAGGCATAAGTTATAATGAGGGTACCAAGACCTTCAACTATACCAGTGAGCTGGCTTCTGGCGACTATGATATAACCGTCACCGCAACCAGCAACACTACCCCAGCCTGTGGAAGTCCCATAGTTCAACATATATATATAAAGGTATATGATCCGTTCACCGCTGTATCTGGAAGCTCAGACGCCGAATATTGCAAAGGCACCGATGCTTCGGATGTTACCGCATTACAAGCGGCAATCACTGGTTCTGGAAGTTACAGTTATCAGTGGGCCTATTCTACGAACGACGGCTCCACGTGGATCGATATTGCAGCAGGTGCCGGTGGCACATCAGAAACCTACAAGCCTACCACTGCTATAGCTGGCACCTATTTATATAGAGTGACGGTAACCGACGCCAATGCATGCGGAAGTGAAGTGGTAGAAGTAGCCACAATAGTTATACACCCCGATTTCTCGGCTGCGACAGCAAGTGCCGACGCGCAGTACTGTAAAAATGTTTCGGCTACGCCGCTTGCCGTAACCGTCAGTACAGGCACAACCAACCCGCCCACCTACCAGTGGTACGCCGGAGGAATCGCCATACCAGCCCCAAGAGGAACAGCAGCCACGCTGACACCCGGCACCGGATCCAACGGCACAGACACAACCTATAGCGTAACAGTAAACAACGGCTGCGGCACCAGTACCGTGACAGTAGCAACGATACAGGTGTATGATCTCCTCACGGCAACTATAGCCAACAACGCCACGATATGTGCTGGTACGAAGAGCGCCATCACCTCGACTGTGACAGGCGGCGACGGCACACACACCTACCAGTGGCAAACCTCGACCGACCATGAGAACTGGTCCAACGTGACAGACTCCACCAGGGCACAGTTTGTAGCCACGTCTGGTGCAGCCGGTACAACAGCATACTACAGAGTGGTGGTGAGCAATGGCAACTGCGGCAGCGTAAACTCCAATTATATATACGTCACATCCTACGATGATCTCGCCGCTGACATCACGGCTCCGGTCGCAGGCATATGCCTCGGCTCCACCACCGACCTCACGGTGAGCAACCTCAACGGCGTGGGCGGCTACTCCTACCAGTGGCAGAGCTCACCCGACGGCACCGGCTCCTGGACCGACATCGCAGGCGCCACCGCTGACACCTACGCGGCTCCGAGATCGACGCAGAGGGTCACATATACTACAGGGTGAACATCACCGACAACGGTCGCACCGACGGCTGCAACACGCTGACCAAGAACACCGACGTGGTGGTGTACGACGCGGTCGAAGTAACGGTCTCCGACCAGTCAGCACAGTTCTGCCTCGGTGTTCCCGCCACCGAGTTGACCGCCACATATACAGGCGGCGATGGAAGCTACACCTATGAGTGGATAAGCATAAGCGGCACCGATACCACACACAACATATCCGCCACCGCATCGTTCACACCATCCACAACCACCGCTGGCACATTGGTCTACGCGGTAATAGTGAAGAACGCATGCGGCAACGACACCGCCAACGTGGCCACCATACAGGTCAATGATACAGTTTCTCTAAACGCTACCAATCTGATACAGACAATCTGCCTCGGAACAGCCATCAACGCGGTACCGATTGAGTACAGCGGTGCTACATTGAGTGTATCAACATTGCCCGCCGGCTTAACCATGACCAACCACGGCGACGGTAGGGATACCATATATGGCACACCAGTTGCAAGCCAGCCTGAAACAACTTACACCATAACGGCACTCAACGAAAACTGCGGCAACAAGTCCATTACCTTCAAACTATCAATAGGCGATGCCTTTACGGTAAACGAAGCCGACTCCATGTGTGCAGGTGGCGTATATGAGTATCATGGACTCCATTTGACTACAGATGGCACATACAGTCAGACTTACCCGTCGATGTACGGTTGCGACAGTATATACACCATCACACTTACCATAAAGCCTGTAGTGACGGTCTCGATAGAGATGATTCCCGACTGCGAGATGTCGCAATACATCATCGTGGCCACTACCGATGGCGATACCTACGAGTGGTCAAGTTCGGTGGACGACGGTCAGATAGACGCGCAACGCACAAACGACACCATACGTGTATCACCGACCGAAACCACCACATACACATTCAGTGCTGACCGCGCCGCAACACACTTCTGCACAGTGTCAGAGACCATTACCGTGAACGAGCTTATGGTGCCAAACGCTCGCATCGAGACACACGATATGAGCTTAAGCCCAGACTTTACTCATTGGACTGCGGAAAACGCCAGCGACAACGGAGTTGTAAGCCACGAATGGTATGTGAACGGTGAATTTTACCATGAGCAGGGACAAAACATCAATGGTGATATCGATCCAGCAACCAATGATTCGTACATTTCCCTGATGCTGGTAGCATTCAGCCAGTACTGCAGTGATACGGCATTTGCACAGATTCCTATCGTAATCGAGCCGATTTATGTGCCAAATATCTTCACACCAGCCGCGAAGACAAACAATCTCTTTGGTGTAGAAGGCAGCGGCATTATGGATTACGAACTGTGGGTCTACTCACGCGAAGGTCTCTTGGTGTTCCACTCCACAAGTCTCGACGAGAAGTGGGATGGCACACATCAGGGCAAGGGTACAGCCTGCAAGCAAGAGGCATACACCTACAAGATTCACTATCGAATAGCAGGCCAAGACAGCCCAAGACAGAAATTTGGAACTGTAACCCTGATACGATAAGTGATTCGTACACGTTGAGAAACCCCATGCACCTTGCAGATGCATGGGGTTTTTCAGTACTTTGGACAAAAAATTTACACAGCACAGCCGGTAGGAACTCCGGGTCGATTCATTTTGACAGTACACTCATACGTATAGCTTGTTACAAGCCTCACCCCTACTCTGCCGATTCGTGACATGACATTGCAGGCAACATATTCCATAGAGTGGAAAATCAAACGAAACAGGGGACATATTTCCACACAAACCATAATACCACAAGTGCCGACAATAAGCAGTGTGCAAAATGAAACAACACTGGTGAAACAAAAGGTCTACCTATGCCAGAATTTGGGTGTAAGGATAATGAAAACGGTCAAACATTCGAGACGTCCTAAAACCATTATAACGGAACATATCGTCTTGGCCATGACAGGGAAACCGGCGTAACAGCCAAAGCCACCGCTTGGACCAAGTCCGGGGCCATAGCCGCTAATGCACCCCACTACGGCACCTATCGACTCGGTGGCTCCAACTCCGCACAACAACAGAGCCATAGTGCCTAAAAGGAGAGTGAACATATAGACAAAGAATATGACCAACACATTGGTGACAAGTTCCTGCGAAACGGGGCGACCGTTAAGCCGTATCGGATTGACGGCTCCAGGGTGCATACCGCCGCGCAAAAGATGTCGCACACTTCGTACCAAAATCAGCACACGCATGCATTTTAGCCCCCCTGATGTGGACCCCGCCATAGCACCACATAGCGAAAGAATTACGAACATATAATTGACCGGCATCCACCACTTGGACGTATCGTCAACAAGAGTGCCGCTTGTAGTAACCGCACTTATGGTCTGCACAATACCGCAGCGCACGGATTGCTCCCAGCCATAATTCATTCCAACCTTAAGACCGAACACCACTGCCATGATGGCCAACAACGTTATAATCAAGTAGAATCGCAGCTGGTCGAGACCTTGTCGCACTCGCGCGAACCTCAGAAAAAAGATGTCACCCAGCAGCGCGAAACTAATGCCACTGACCAGCATAGCCGCCGCGACAATATACTGTTGAACGTGACTGAATCGCGATATACCATCATTGTATATTGAAAAACCGCCACTTGAAATATTCGTAAAAACAAGGTTTGCCGCATCCCAGAGCTGAAGTCCAGTGGCCATCAACGCCATAACGAAAAGTATGGTAAGCACAATGTAGATAACTAACATGCGGCGCACCGTAACGTTCATACGGATTGAAGTCTTTCGCGTATTGTCGGCGCCAGACATTTCAGCCGTGTAAAGGCTATATTTATTGATGCCGAGTCGCGGAGCAATGGCAAGCACCATCATTATTATGCCGAAACCGCCGAGCCATTGCGACATACTGCGCCATAACAGTATCCACGTCGGCAAAGCCTCTACATCGGCAAAGACAGTAGCGCCAGTGGCAGTGAGTCCAGAAACAGATTCGAACAGCGAGCCCGCAAATCCGGAGACAGCCATGCGAAAACTCAAATCCAATTGCGACTGACGCAGAAAATTAATAAAGTAAGGCAACGCACCGAACAAGCTTAGCGCCACCCACATTAAAGTCACCATCAAGTATGCGCGCCGACGGTCGGAGACGACAGTGAACCTGCGGTTGAAAAAGAACAACACCGCCCCCGCAGCAATGGTTATGCCCGATGCAAGAACCACATCGACTACATGACCGTCGCCGAAATGCAAAGCCGGCACAAGGCACGAAAGCATGGCACCGCCCTCGGCAAGGAGGAGTATGCCTATAAACCGTATTATGAACCGCCAGTCAGACAAGTCAAATTTCCACGAATTTCGATCAACCATTCCCGTTGCCCCACACAACATCACCAATTGACACCCTTAACCTTAACATACCTTTCATTTGTTATCTTTTCACAAAAAGAGCCAGAAGCGCAAAAATCTCTATTCGCCCGGCCGTCATAAGAAACGCAAGGAACAATTTCGCAAAAGAAGGCAGCGTGGCATAGTCGAAAGCAGCCCCCATACTGCTGATAAGGGGCGATGGACCAAGATTGCCCATATTGGCAGCTGACACGCAAAGCGACACTGGTATATCACATCCGCTTAACGTCAGCACGAATCCACCAGCTACAACAAAAAGCACATAAAGGAACACATATCCGAACACTTTGTTTACATAGTCAGCCTCGATAGGCTTGCCGTTGACACTGACACGAAAAACAGCATTGGGGTGCAGCATACGAGTAAAGTAGTTGCCTACATATTTCAATAGAATCATCAACCGTTTCAACTTTATACCACCGCCTGTCGAACCAGCAGAGGCACCGGTGAGGATAAACACAAAAGTGACCGCCGAGAGCCACTGTGTCCACACTACCGGCTTGGGAAGGCAATAGCCACATGTCGATATTGTTGAGGCAATATGGAAGAAGGGATAAGCAACCGAGATGCCAATATCGTTACCCGCCAGCAGAAGAGCCACAATGCAGCTGACCACCGCCGCAAGATATAGCCCTATATAGACACGGAATTCCTCGTCACGCCAAACAGTGAGAAACCCACCACGCAGCAGGTGATAAAGCAACGCCACATTCACTCCGCTGAGAAACATAAACAGTGTGAGCAAAGTTGCAGTCAACGGTGAAATCGCAGCCATAGTATTCGACGAAGGAACAAAACCTCCCGTAGAGACAGTGCTTAACGCCAAGCAAAAGGACTGTTCCAAACCATTGCCACACAACATCAATCCGGCAAAAAGGAGAGCGGTGAAGAACAAGTAAACCGTCCACATATATCTGACCGACGTAGCGATGCGCGGATGCAACTTGCGCTGCACAGTGCCGGAAAATTCAGCGCCATAGAGACGCAAGGACCCCACGCTAAGGCTGCGCACCGTGGCTATGAGGAAAAGCATAAGTCCCAACCCACCCATCCACTGAGTCAGGCTGCGCCACACCAGCAGACTGTGCGGAAGTGCCTCAGGATGCCCAAACACTGACGACCCCGTTGTCGTAAAACCCGAAAAAGACTCGAACAACGCATCGGCCACATTTGACGTGGAGTTAGTGAACAGATAGGGCAATGCCCCCACTGCAGGCACTACAGTCCACGCCACGGCAGTAATCCATAAACTTTCGATGTGTCGCAATTCATAACTGCGATGTCGACGCGACGTTATTATAGCCACTATGCCTAACGGCAGCGTAACGGCCAACGACAGGCCGAATCCGCTGGCAGCACCATCGCCCGACACGAGCGAGACCGCGAAAGGCAACAACATAAACACCGATAGCACGACAAGCAGCAGTCCACACAGGAACAGCAGCAAACGATAGTTGAACCGCAGCGAGAATGATAGCGATTGTTTCAAGATATTCGGCGAGTTATATAAGCATTGAACCAGTCCCAGTCGGTATCGGAAAAACTACTTAAAGAGCTTTGCCACCTGTTGCGTCACCTTTGGCAGCGAGAAGACGACGACACGGTCCTTGGCCTTGAGCTCCATGTCGCGAGTAGGCAGCAGGCACTCCTTGCCACGCACTATGCCGCCTATGGTTGCGCCCTCGGGCAAAAGCAGTTTGCCGAGCGGTTTGCGCGAGGCCGGCGACCAGCGACCCACCACAAACTCTATCACCTCGGCATTGGTGCCGCTCAACCACTTGCTGCTGACCGCATTCGCATTCACAATAAAACGAGCGATGTAGCTGGCTGTTATCAGTTTCTTGTTGATTATGGTGTCGATCCCAATATCCTGCGAGAGAGTTATGAATCCAGTGTTTTCAACCAGCGCAATCGTCCGTTTCACACCCAGTCGCTTGGCATGAAGACATGTGAGAACGTTGGTCTCGGACGAGTCGGTCACCGCAATAAAAGCATCGCACTCGCTCAACCCTTCATCTTTCAGCAAGTCAATATCGGTAGCGTCGCCGTTGATGACCAACGTATTGCCAAGTACCTCGCACAATTCACCGCAGCGCTGGCGGTCAGCCTCGATCATGGTTTTCTGTATGGCACTGTTTAACGTCAATGCAGCATATCGTCCCGTACGTCCGCCGCCGGCAATCATCACACGGCGAATTTTCACCGAGGCTTTGCCTGCCACCTTCTTGATTTCGTCCATGTCAGTGGAACGGCTTATCAGGTAGGCCAAATCCGCATTATGCAGCACAAAATCGGCATGAGGGATTATTGTTTCACCGTTTCGCACCACTGCCACTATTCGGGCTTGGAGACGACTGTATATCTGGGTCAGTTCTTTCACACTGTGGCCAATCACCTCCGAGTCCTCGTCGAGACGTATAAGAGACATAGTGAGCAAGCCGCCCGAGAAAGAGAAATATTCGGTAGCGGCACTGTTGTTCAAGAGATTTGTGATTTCTTTGGCGGCGATACGCTCCGGGCACACCATTTCGTCCACCCCCAAGTCGCGGAACATCTCGCGGTGTTTGTCGGTCAGCAATTCGGCGTTGGTGATTCGAGCAACCGTCTTCCGTGCCTTCAGCTTCCTTGCCAAAATACAGGTCATCAAGTTGATTGACTCGTCGTGGAGTACAGATAGAAACAAGTCGCAGTCGCCCACATTGGCCTCACGCAACACGCGCGGCGACGTCGAGCTGCCCGCGATAGTCAGCAGGTCGGTCTCGCTTTCGAGTTTTTTGAGCAACTCGGAGTGAGGGTCCACAACAGTGATATTGTAGTTCAGCTCTGTGAGCGATTTAGCGAGGTAAAAACCGACCTCGCCATCTCCAGCTATGATAATATTCATTCAGTTGCAGTTGTATGTTTTTGCCTGTCTTGGAGCAATTATCAATATTTATACGCAAAACAGAGCCAATAATTACAAAATCACCTAAAAAATGTATCTTTGCAACCATTAATGCAGTCATACAATCAATCAAACAGAACATGAACACCATTGACCTACTGAACAGCCATCGCAGTATACGCCGCTATAAAAGCACCCCGATAGCCCAGGAATTACTCGACCGTATAGTCGAAGCAGGCGCGCGAGCGTCGAACACAGGCAACATGCAGCTCTATTCGGTTATCGTCACACGGCAGACCGACCGAATAGCCGAACTCTCGAAGCTGCATTTCGGTCAAGGGGCAACCGCACCGCTGCTGCTGACAATATGTGCCGACGTGAACCGCTACCACCACTGGTGTCGTCTGCGCGGCTGCGACGAGCCATACTCCAACCTGCTGTGGCTTCTTTCCGCCACGGTGGACGCCTCGCTTTTCGCGCAAAACGTATGCATCGCAGCCGAAGCCGAAGGTCTGGGCTTTTGCTACCTCGGCACAGTGCTCTACAACACATCTGCAATCGCAAAACTACTCGACATTCCCACAGGAGTAGTGCCAGTTATCACCCTCTCTATGGGATATCCCGACGAAAACCCCGACCAGAGCGAGCGTTTGCCGCTCGACGGCATCATGCACGAGGAAACCTATCGCCATTACAGCGATAGCGACATCGACGACATCCACCGCCAGCGCGAGCAATTCCCATTCAACCGCGAAATGGTAGCGCAAAACGGAGTGCGAAATCTTGCCGAACTGTTCACAACCAAACGCTACCCGCGCAAAGACAACGAAAGCATATCAGCCGCCCTGCATGAATTCCTGACACAGGCCGGCTTTGCACTATAATCACCTACTGCGACAGGTATTCCCGCCGTCGAGCCCAATCTGGCGGACAACGCCACCGATGCCGAAAAATGCACTGCCGCTACGCGCCGCAGTCTTCCAATATTTTCAGGTAACTTGAATAGCGTTCGTCCGTAATCTCTCCTTTTTCGACTGCCTCTTTTACCGCACATCCCGGTTCATGCGTATGGGTGCATGTGTTAAAGCGACAGCCATGCAGACGGGACCGTATTTCGGGGAAGAAATGCCCCAGTTCGTCAGCCTTGATATCAACCATGCCGAACTCCTTGATGCCCGGTGTGTCGATAAGAAAGGCGTGAGAGTCGGTGAGCGGAAAAATCTCGGCAAAGGTTGTGGTGTGTCGGCCTTTCTCGCTCCATTTCGACACCTCGCCTATACGCAAGTCGAGCGACGGTTCGATGGCGTTGAGCAGAGCCGACTTCCCCACCCCACTGTGTCCACTAAAAAGAACCGTCCTGCCGCCTATCAGCGCTCTCAAATCATTTATGCCAATACCTTTGACTGCGGATGTGGCCAAGACTGGATATCCAGCCGTTTCATAAATGCTTTTGAGGTGCAGCATTGCAGCCGACAGGTTGCCGTCGTACAGGTCGACTTTGTTGAATATGAGACAGGCCGGTATGTGATAGGCTTCGGCTGTGACAAGCAAGCGATCGATAAACCCTGTGGACGTGCGCGGATAAGCAAGAGTAGCCACGACACATAGCAGGTCGATGTTTGATGCTATCACATGAGTCTGCTTTGAGAGTTTGGTGGCTTTGCGAACGATATAGTTTCGGCGGTCGCCAACCGAAGCGATCAGTCCGGTTCCGTCGTCCTGTAGGGCGAATTCGACACAGTCACCCACGGCGATGGGATTGGTCTGTTTATTGCCGCGCAACCGATAGTTGCCGCGCAACCGGCAGTCGTACGAAGCGCCGCTGCCGGTTAGGACTTTATACCAACTGCCCGTGGTACGTGTTACCAAGCCGTGCATAAATCCGGCGCGACCCATCGGTTTGTTATTCCTTGAAACGGCGCGACTGCCAGCCTTCCTTGGCCTTGTTGCCGAGGACCATCTTGGGCTGCTGGAGTTTGCCCTGCAGCGACGACTCGTAGTTCAACTGGCGGTCGATGTTCTCAAACAGAGTGCCGTAGTCTATGTCGCCACGTGTGCGTTTCAGTTCTTTCAGCATAAAGTAAGTTAGGAAACCATGGTCCTGCTGCTCGAAACTGTAGGCAGTCTTGTTCCAGTCGGCGGCACAGAACATCACGATATCGTTTCTTA
Organism: uncultured Bacteroidales bacterium; assembly: GCA_905235855.1. Classification (GTDB taxonomy): domain Bacteria; phylum Bacteroidota; class Bacteroidia; order Bacteroidales; family P3; genus Colimorpha. The sequence goes on along the minus strand of CAJONE010000056.1, from coordinate 1,741 downwards.
TACGCATGCCTTTCATTTTGCTGCTTTTTTTCTTGATGGTGAAGAGCGAATGGCCTGTGCGCTGGTTGCCGTCGAAACTGGCATCTATGATGAAAGTGAGGTTTTTGAATTTCACACGGTTGAACCAACTGTTGCATATAGTGTCGAGCGAAATGCACTGGTTGATGAGGTTTTTGGCTTCGCACGATTTCAGCACCATATCGTCGGCCAGCGACCCCTTGCCGTTGAGCGATTTGATAACGCTGGCGTTGAAGTCGGTCGGGATGATATAGGGATTAAAGTTGGCATCGGTCAGACCATGGCCGGCATAGTAAACAATGATATTGGCCTCACCGTTGAGGGCGACAGTGATATCCTTAAGCCAATTGATGCCGTCGTTCTTGATAACATCCGCGTTGGCGTTACGCAGCAGTTTCACGTGGCGTTCGGGCATACTCAGTGTCTTCACGCAGTATTGGTAGAAAATCTCGCCGTCGTTGGCCGCAAAGGGAACGTTGGGCATAGGTTTGGCATAGTCGGAGTTGGCAATGATAAGGGCGAAAGTGCTGGTGTTGGTTCCAGCCTCGTTGACGGGTATATTAATATCGACATGCTCGTCGTTGATAAGACGGTTTGTCATTTCGGCCATAATCTCGTCGAAAGCGCCGTGCACAACTATTTCGATACTGCTGCGACGATACTGCGAGCCCTCCTTGTCGAAAGTCTTGGTTATGAACTCATACTTGTTGGAAGCGCGACGCAACAGCGACACATTTCCTTCCAAAAAAGCTTTCACGCTTTGTCCGCGGAGGTAGGCCAGCTGGGCATTAGTCGTCACCCCCTCTTCCTTGTTGACGGAAATACGCACATTCTCGCCGTTATAGTTTGTCGGGCAGTATTTAAAATCGCCATACTCGCCGTTGTAGGGGATATGGTTAATCTGAATGTCGTCGGTGGTTGAGGTTATGCGTGTGGTTATGTTCTTTCCCTCGCGGAAAAGGTCCTTCGACACCTCCTCCACCATAATCTTGGTGAGGTTGCATATTGCGCGTGCCGAGTTGGAGGCATTGTAGTCGTAGACGCCCACCGGATAGTCGTCAGAGACTCCCTCGATGTGCTTGCAGTTGTAAGAGATGTCGAAGATGTAGTTATACTCGCGGCGTCCGTCCTCGCGCAAAGCCTCGGCAATGTCAGTTTTGATGGTCACGAAAGTCTCGTCGTAGAGCTTTTCCTCGTTGGGGAGGTTAACCAAAATCTGTTCGGCGCGCTTGGCCATCACCTGTTGACGCTGTTGTATATCCTGACGCAGATAGTTCATGATAACATCGCGGTATTGGGTGTTTACCGTAATTTCCGACGCTTTCTGCGCCTTCGCCGCAGTGGGTATTATGGCCACAAACGCCACCAGCACTGCAATTGCACTTAGGAAATAAAACTTCTTCATATCGTTAGATTGAAATTGCTACCATAATGGGAATTCGGATTATCAAATATATACGAAAACCCGCCTGCAAAGTTACATATTAAACAAAATATAAATTTCCCCGAAACCGAAAGTTGTGAATAACAAGATGTGAATAATGTGCCATATAACGACATTTTTGAGCAAAGAACACTTGGTTGTTGCTTTCAGTCTTAAAGTTACCGGAAATCGGACGGACGCGGGGCGCGCACTCCGTGCGCTGGGTAGCCCCACGCCCGTGCGATTTCCGCTGCCCGTCGCCCGTTGCGTGTGCTGGGGGCGGCGGAAAACAAGGCTAAT
>CAJONE010000055.1 GCA_905235855.1 uncultured Bacteroidales bacterium | reverse complement strand
AGTCGGCGCTGGCCGAAACAGTTGATGAGGCTGTAAGGGTTGTAGACGCCGTCGGAGTCCTCGGCGAAGTGGTAGCCGTCGTATTTCAGCCGTAGGCGTTGCACCATCTCGTCGTGTGAGCACTCGTATTCCTCGGCTATCACGTCGATGCCGTCGGCCATGCGGGTCTCCATCTCATGCTCGGTGATGCCGCAGATGGTGGCAAACTCGGGCATCATCGACACGTTCATAATGTTGTTCAGTGTCGAAAAGATGCTCAACTGGCTGAACTTGGTGATGCCTGTGAGGAAGCAGAATCGAATCATGCTCTCGCAGGCCTTGAGTGGCTGGTAGAACTCCTGCATCACCTTGCGCATGGATCCGAGGTTCTCCTGCTCGTGCATCACCTCGAGCAATGGTGCGTCGTACTCGTCGATGATGACGACCGCTTTTTCGCCCGCACTGCTTGCCTCGGCTATCACCGACTTGAATATCTGCCCTGGAGTCAGCCCTTCGGTGGCGACACCATACTGGGCTGCGTAGTCGCGTAGCATGAAAAGGATAGCTTTCTGCAGCATTGGCGCCGAGTCCTGCCCCTTGCATGTGCTCATGTCGAGGTGGATGACGGGATACTGCTTCCACTCCGTTTCCAAAGGCATGATTTTGAGGCCTTCGAACAGGTCGCGGCGACCTTCGAAGTAGGACTTCAGCGTGGTGGTGAGGAGTGACTTTCCGAAACGCCGCGGGCGGCTAAGGAATACAAAGGTTGCCGTGTGGGCCAGCTGCCACACGAGGTCGGTCTTGTCGACATAGAGATAGTCTTCGTCTATGATGCGTTCGAAAGTCTGAATCCCGATGGGGTAGCGTGTCTTGGGCAGCTGTATCATGGCCGTGCGGTTTTGGGTTTACGGCTGCAAAGTTACGAAAAGTTACGCATTAAATATGGCGGACGAGTATCACTCCTCTTTGTTTTGAAAATAAAGTTTATTCAAAGCTGGTGCGATAACGTGGCAGTAAGAGTTTCCAGACAACCGCGACATGAGCCACCAATATGGCTGCGAATGCGAGTCGGGCTGCGGTTTCGGGTACGAGCAGGCCAATGCCGTTCATGTCGCCCCCGCCCACAAACCTGCACAGCAGGCTTAGGTATACGGGGTCGATGAGAAGGAGTGCAAGTGTGACATACCACATTATGGCTTTGAACTACAGGTTTTTCGAGTTGCAGATTTTGCGGCTCAGGAGCACAAGCGTCCAGGCTGACACGAAAGTGGCGACCGCTCCGGCGATGCAGAACAGGAACATCAGCGGGTCGGTCATCACGTTGTTCTGAATGTCAATTTGGACACCGAGCCCCATGAAACGTAAGCCTTTGAATGTGCTGAGTGCGAGTGCCACGATTAAGTGTGCCCCTTCGTGAATGACATAGTAGGCTAAAACTGCGGCAAGAATGCCTATGTATTGTCTGAGGCGTTTTGACATAACAGATAGGTTTAAGGTACGGCCATCCGTGCAAATGCGCATGGATGGCCGTTGGTAGTGAGTGGTGGTGTGTCAGAAATACAGGTCACGCTCGCCGTCGCCAATCCTGCAGAGGTTGCCTTCGACGCGGCGTTTCAGTTCTTCTTTCGGGAAAGTTTGGGTGAGACGCTTAAGCAACTCTAAACCTTTGGCTTTGGTTGCGGGCGAGGCATAGTCTTCGAGATATTCGCGGAAGGTGAACATGGCGTTGGGTTTGCAGTACTCTTTGATGAGGCCCGGCTTGGCGAGATCCATAAAGTCGGCACCCACGCGTCCTTTGCGGTAGCAGCCTGTGCAGAACGATGGTATGTATCCGCCGTCGATCATCATGGAGATGACCTCGTCGAGCGAGCGGTGGTCGCCGAGGGTGAACTGTGCGCCAGTGTTGCCCGTTTTCTCGTAGGGTTGTGCCTCGGTGGTCGAGCCGTCCTCGTAGCCGCCGGGGTTGGTCTCGGAGGCAGCCGAAATCTGGCTCACGCCGTAGCGCACAAGCTGGTCGCGCATCTCCGGTCGCTAGCGCGTCGAGATGATGATTCCGGTGTAGGGCATGGCGATGCGGATGATGGAGATGATTTTCATAAAGTCTTTGTCCGACACGGGATGCGGTATGTTTTCGGGCAGCGAGAAGGGTGTGCCTTCGGCTGGCTCGATGCGCGGGAAACTGACCGTGTGCGGGCCGCAGCCGTAGTCCTCTTCGAGGTGGCGTGCGTGCTCCATGATGGCGAGAATTTCGAAACGGTAGTCCACCAGTCCGAAGAGCACGCCGATGCCCACGTCGTCGATGCCTCCCTCCATGGCGCGGTCCATACAGGTGAGGCGGTAGAGGTAGTCGCCTTTGGGTGTGCCGGCGGGATGGAACTTGGCGTACTCGACGGGGTCGTAGGTCTCCTGAAAGCAGACATAGGTGCCTATTTTCTCGGCTTTGAGCTTTGCATAGTCTTCCACGCTCATGGGGGCCAGTTCGACATTGATGCGGCGTATCGAGCTTCCTTTCTCGTCGCGTGCGGCATAGGTGCGGCGTATGGCTTCAACCATATAGTCGGCGTCGTTGCGAGGGCTTTCGCCGCATATAAGCAGCGCGCGCTTGTGCCCCATTCGCAGCAGGTGGAGTGTCTCTTGCTCGATTTCGTCCATTGTGAGCACCTTGCGTTTAAGCTGTTTGTTGTCGCGACGGAAACCGCAATAGACGCAGTTGTTCACGCAGGCGTTGCCTGTGTATATTGGGGCGAAAAGCACGAGGCGTTTGCCGTAGATCTCGTTCTTGCAATACTCGGCTGTATCGAGAATCTTGCGGATGTCGGCCTCGTCCTCGACACACAGCAGCTTGGCTACGTCGTCGAGGTTGAGTCCCTTGAGTTTGCGAGCCTTGTTGAGGATTGAGTTCAGCTCGTCTTGCGAAGGCACGTTGTCGGTGAGAAGTCCGTAGAGTTTCTCACGGTCTATGAAATTCTGGTTGCGCATAATGTTTTGGGTTTGTGGATTTTGTTATTTATGTGGATTCTGAAGGTTTCTATTGGATTTTAAGAAAATTTGTCGTGCGACACTTCTTTTGTCACTACGGCTTTGGCTTCGACACCACACAGACGACCTGCGCGACCGCAGAGTCCGTTGATGCGGTCGACCGTTCCGCTTACGATGAGTGATATTACGGCAATGCCATGCTGCTGCAGGGGCAATCCCTGGCGGCACAGGATGATGTCGGAAAAGTCCGAAAGAAGGCGGTTGATTGTTTCCGACTGGCTGCGGTCGGACACTAAAAGCGTAATTGTTCCAATTCTCTTTTCCATCAGGTGTAAGGCTTTTGGATTAGAAATCAGTGTGTTTGTATGCGGTCACTTTCTCTGACTGCATTTGCAAAGATAAAAAAGATTTGCAAAACCGCAAAACCGCGACAGCGCACCATCAAAAATGTTTGCCATATGAATCGGCAATAATTCGCGTAGTTTGGCGTTATTCTCTATCATAACTTATTTCTATGAACGAACTTGAACAGCTGAAACAGCAATTACGCGACTACGAGGATTTGCTGACCGACTGTATGGACGATGCAAGCTATGTGGCGCGTGGCAATGGATTCTGCGACGCAAAATACAGCGACGACTTTATCGAAGGCCGTATTGCGGAACTAAAAAAGCGGATAGCCGAGACAGAGGGCTCCGTGTGATCATGCGAAACGGAACGGTCGCAAAACTTGGTATGCTCCCAGTTTAAGGAAATTTGAAAAATTAGCACAAATAATTTCATAAATGGATTTGCCGTCAATAAAGTTGCAGCAGGCTGTCGACCAGCTGGCCACGCTCCCCGGTGTGGGCAAGCGCAGTGCGCTGCGTTTCGCGCTCTATCTTATGAAGACCGACGAGGCTAAATTTGCCGACTTTGTGGCCGCTGTCGCTGCAATCAAGACCGAGGTGCATTCGTGTCGCCGATGCCACTGTGTGAGCGATACTGACCTGTGTCCCATCTGTTCGAGCCCCAAGCGGCAGCAGAGTCTCGTGTGCGTGGTTGAGAACATACAGGATGTGCTCGCCATCGAAAACACACAGCAGTATCGCGGCGTTTACCATGTGTTGGGTGGCGTGATTTCGCCCATCGACGGCATCGGCATCCGCGACATCAATATCGACTCGCTTATCGCGCGTATCCAAAAAGGCGACCCCGCGCCAGTAGAAGAGGTCATACTTGCACTGCCCACTACCATGGAGGGCGACACCACAGCCTTTTACATCAACAGGCAAATTGCACCTATGGGTGTGAGAGTCACCGCCATAGCCCGTGGCGTGTCGGTGGGCGACAGCCTTGAATTTGCCGACGAACTCACCCTTGCCCGCTCAATAATGCACCGTGTACCTTTCGAGACGATTGGTTAGCCGACATTCAACCTAATTTGAACGATGTGAAAAAAACAGTATTCTCTTTTATTTTTTCTTTTTTGTTTTTGAGTGTTTGCGGCTGTTGCGACGCTTCTGTTTCCGACAGCGCTCAGGACTCCGTGTCCGATGGCGGCAATCGCAGGGCGTTGCAGTTGCGCCGCGACATAGCCGAGATGCTCATGGTGGGCTTTCGAGGTTTGTCGGTCAGTCAGTCGGACCACATAAGGCGCGACATCGCCCACCACCACATTGGCGGTGTCATCCTTTTTGAGTACGATGCCCCTACGGGAAAACGCAAACGCAATGTGGCTTCGCCACGGCAGCTGCGGTCGCTTTGCGGCCAATTGCAAGCATTGTCGGACGAAACGCTGCTTATCGGCATCGACCAGGAGGGCGGACGCGTCACACGCTTGCGCGAGGATTACGGTTTCCCGCGTTTCATGTCGGCAAGGCGGTCGGCTGAATATGGCACCGACTCGATACGCCACTACGCGTCGCTCACCGCCTCGCAACTGAAACAGGCCGGCGTAAACTTGAACTTCGCTCCTTGCGTAGATGTCGACATCAATCCCGAGTGTCCGGTGATTGGCAAACTGGAGCGCAGTTTCTCGTCATCACCAATGAAGGTGACGGATGCCGCACGCATCTGGATTGACGAGCAACGCAAACAGGGCGTAATCTCTTGCCTGAAACATTTTCCCGGTCACGGCAGCGCCGCCGGCGACACGCATGTTGGTCTTGTCGATGTCACCGACACCTGGAAAACCTCCGAACTCGCTCCCTACCGCAAGCTTATCGCTGAGGGGGTGGCCGATATGGTTATGACTGCACATGTGGTCAACGGTAAGCTCGACTCGGTCTATCCTGCTTCGCTCTCTTGGCAGGTCACAACCAGACTGTTGCGCGACTCGCTTGGATTTGACGGTGTGGTGATTACCGACGACATGGCCATGGGGGCAATCGTCAACCAGTATGGCTACGATGAGGCTGTTCGACTTGCTGTCGCTGCCGGCGCCGATATTCTGTGTCTGTCAAACAACGGCAAGGAGTACGATGCCGATATTGTGCCGCGTACAATCAGAATCATCGAAAAACTCGTGGCCGACGGTAGAATCAAGGCCGAACGTATACACCAGTCTGCCGAAAGGATTAGAAAGCTGAAGAAATCAATTGCCAATCCGTGACCTACTGCAGTAGTGTCCGATAAGTACTTTTTTGCTCTATGAAAAAAACGGTAATTCCCATTATAATACTGCTTTGTCTCGTGGCAGGCGGCTGTAGCAAAAAAGGCGCGGCCATGCCCAAGCATCGCAAACGCAAACACTGCGACTGTCCTTATTTCAGCCAGTTGCGGACGGAGTGCTTCACAACCCCAACAGACGTCGTATGGCAGTCGTAGACGAAAGTCGCAGTTCGCGTTTTGCCGCGTTGCTCAAGCCATATCTGCCTGCGCCGGCTGTCGAACCGATAGTGCGTTATATCGTTGGTTACGACATATTTCTCACCATTACACGCGAGCGGCATTCCAAGTTTGGTGACTACCGTCTGCCGACAACGCTCAAACCCGGACACTGCATCAGCGTCAACGGCAATCTGCAGCCCGAGGGCTTCCTGCTGGTCATGCTACACGAGTTGGCCCACTTGCTCACTTTCGTCGCCTACCGCCGTGGGGTGAAGCCCCATGGCCTCGAATGGCAGCGAAACTACAGCCGTTTGATAGTCGAATTTGTCAATAAGGACTGTTTCGCTCCCGATGTGTCAGAGATGCTTCGGCGCTATGCATCCTCTCAGCCGCTCGACAAAACGCTTGAACGTCAGATCGATATCAAACTCAAAGTCTTGCCATCGGCGGCCATAGACAGTGCGAATCTCGTGACGCTCGATACACTCCCACAAGGTTCGCATTTCCGTATCAAAGGTAATGCTACTCACACTTTCGAGAGTCTGCAGCGGCTTCGTACCCGTTGGAAATGCCGCGACCTTGCCACAGGTCGGCTCTACTCGGTTTCGGGCTCCGCCCCCGTTGAAATCGTCGACCGTCACTATCCGACCGATGTCTCCACACTTCGTTCTATCTAAGCAACATCTAAAATTTGCAATCTCCAAAAAAATGTCTGTTTAATGAATATAAATGTGGTGCAAATGTGCAATAGTCTGACCGTCCACGACTCCCCCTCTTGGATAAGATTGTGCAGGGGCGTTGATATAATTTTTGGAATTCGACTTTAATCATTCAACAATATGTCTTCGGTTAAAACAAATGCCGCGCGCCTGCTCGACCAGCGCAAGATTGCCTATGAGCTGCTGACTTACCAAGTTGACGAAAACGACCTCAGCGCCACTCATATCGCTGCCCAAATGGGCGAGGATGCGGCTCAAGTGTTCAAAACCCTTGTGCTGAAGGGCGAGCGCACGGGCTATTTCGTGTGTGTGGTGCCTGGCAATGCCGAGGTCGACTTGAAAAAAGCGGCCAAGACGGCTGGCGACAAGAAGTGCGACCTCATTCCGATGAAAGACCTCTTGTCGCTTACAGGCTACATACGTGGCGGCTGCTCGCCCATAGGGATGAAGAAACGTTTCCCCACTTTCATACACCAATCCTGCAACAACTTCGACCACATCTATGTCAGCGCGGGGCAACGCGGCCTTCAGTTACGCATAGCCCCGTGCGATTTGATTGCTGTCACCGTTGCCGTGGTGGCCGATTTGACTTGTGACCGGTTGTCGGGCAATTATACGGACTGTCTCTAAATGTTCTCTTTGATTAGCAAAACAGCGGCGGCCTGCAGGATGATGATAATCGGTATGCCGTATTTGAACTTCTTGTGCTGTGTCTTGTGGCGCCATTCTTTCATGCCAAGCCATGCTCCAGCGCTTCCGCCCGCAACGGCCAGACCCAGCAGGGTGGCTTCGGAAATACGTCGCCTTGAGCGTTTTGCTCTCGATTTGTCAATACCGTATATGACAAATGTCGCCGTGTTGATGGCAATAAGATAAAAAATTGCGGTGATTGCGGCCGGATTTGGCATTGCTTATCTGGTGTTGTCTGTCGTGGGCTGTTGTCCGACTGTCAAGTCCGTAGGGTGGGATGGGGTGCAAACAAAAATTGCGCGTGCCTGCCGTTAGGCCGATTACAAAAGCGAAACTAACGGCAGACGCGTGGCAATCGCTGAAAAAAATCGAATGTGGCTACTTTTTGGCAGGTTCCCATTTGCAGCGGATTGGCGACACAATGGCACCCTCTTTCTTCAGTTCGGCGAATGCCTTGTCCACATCCTTGCGGTCGGCACCCAGCGCCTTGGTCACATCGCCTGCGGATACTGGTTTGCCAGCTTCGTGCATTGCTTTTAGGACTTGTTCTTTCATGTTGTAGTGTCAGAATGTAAGGTTTTCGACTTCTTGACTTTTTTACATCATTGCTGTGAGGAAATTCTCATAGCCCAGTTTTTCGATATAGTTGAGATACTGGGACTCCCAGGCCATGTGCTCTTTTTCGTCGTCAATCCACTTCTGGATAAGTTTCTGTGTTGGGTAGTCGTCTTTGAAGGCATCGGCCAGTTCGCTCAGTTGTTTGATGGCATCGGGCTGGTAGTCAGTTTCGATTTGCTGCTTGGGGTCGTCGTAGAACGGAAATTCTATAGTCTTCATGGCCTCTTGCAGGTCGGCAGGTTTGCATCCGAGTTCCACCAGGCGGTTCAGCACCTCTTCGGCCTCATCCCATTCCTCTTCGGCTTCCTCTTTCCACTTGTCGGCTAATTTGTTCCATCCGTTGAGTCGGTCGTATGCCGAAAATGCAAAATGTTGTTTGCTGTTTCCAAACCATACTGCACCCAGCATGGCAAATTGTTTCATTGCTTCGTCTTTTGTCATGATAGTAAATTTTTTGAAAAAATAGAGTTTGAATTTTGAAATGGTTTTTGCGTGGTTTTATGCATCGGCAAACACCTTGCCGTCGGCCAGCGTTATCTGTAATTTGGTGTATTCGCTGTGAAAGTCGTCTTTCAGACGTCCAAGGTAGCGTTGGGCCTCCCACTGGCACATTGGCAGGTCGTGTAGCAGGCAGTTGCCGCATGTTTCAGGTGTGGTGGCTGGCACTTCGGCTTGATCCAGTATCCATTCGAGGCATTGCATGGTGAGCTGTCGCATGTCTTCTACGCTGTAGCTGCCTGTCATTATAACATACATACCGGTCAGACAACCCATAGGGCCTACGTAGACCACATCGTCTTTGGCCTCCGAGTTGCGAAACCATGTGGCCATGAGGTGTTCCAGACTGTGCATCGCCGAGGGCGCCACAGCAGGTTCCCTGTTCGGCTCGGTGATGCGGAGGTCGAAGGTTGTGAAGCCCTTGTCTATGCGCGACACATAGATTCCTGGTTTCAGACGGGTGTGGTCAATCGTAAAACTTTGAATAACTTCCATTGTTAAGGGGATTTCTGTATCATTTCTTTAGAAACGTTGAATCACGCCGTTTATTGCTTGCTGTTCACAAATACTAATTTTAGAGTTTACCGTAACAGTGGTATTGCAACGGGATGCTTTTAAACAAAATCCTACTTCGTCTGGATTATTTGGAAGTTTAAGATGTACGTAGGGTATTTCTCCAATAAATGGAATACTTGTTAGAATTAAGATACTAAACAGTAATAACCTTCTTTGTGTCAGTTTTATATGTAACAATCGAGGATCGTCAAAGACAACTTGGTCATTATACATCACAATGAAGTTGGCCGTACTCAAATCGATGGCCACTTCTTTGTTTATCGCGGACATTATTCCAATGACTGTGCTATTTCCTTTTTTACTTTATCTAATCGATGTTCCAGTAAGCTTCTGGTTCGCCATCGAGGACATCGTAGAAGTCGTCGCTCCACCCTTCCACCCTTCCACATCGTGAACATAGGTTCCTTCAAACTCCGATTCGGAGTAATCGTCTTCGTACATTTCTTTATCTCTGATACGTGTCGGGTGCAACTTTTTTTATTTTTAAGTATTTAATAGATAGTGGTATTACAATTTTTTTTTGCGACCAGTCTATGCCGTTTCAGTTCTCTGCCTTTCCCAAAGCAAAGGCCGTTCTGCCATACGTACCGTGTTGGCGGTGTGGATGCCATGGAATATGTTAAGTTTTACCGTCTCCGTTTCCATCTTCCTCGCTTTGATCCGCCGCATCGCGTAATGTTCGTTTATTTTCAACCAACTTTATATGCGGTTTTAAGTGTAGTTATATTGTTGTTATCAATACGTCTGATGACAAGAAAGAAAACAGCGCTTAATGTATCAATTTTTGTTATGAGTCTTTTGTATACAACTTTTTTATGTTTGATAGATAAGGTTTTATCGGAATAAAAAAGTGCTGAAAATGTTTAGAGCAATAGATGTATCGTGCCCTTCAATGTTGTTGTATTGTTTCGATTTTATAGTATTTCTTCCTTATCAGTACAAATCGCACCAGCCACATGACGAAGAAGGCGTCTGAGAGTATTTTGTATATTCGAGGCATCGGCACGAACCACGACACTACCCACATCACGAGGTCTATGTCGAAAAGAATGTTCCACATGCGCTCTCGGTCGCGAAATGCATATTCTACATTGCCGTTGGCGGGGACTTCGATATGTTTCGTTGTGGACACGGAGACATCTATGCTTCTACCGTTCTTGCCTATCGGCACACGTCCCCCTAACTGTATCTTGAGAGTGTAGTTGCCATGTGGAGCGTCCAGCCTGAGGCTGTCATCTTTGCCGACCATTCCGGCATAAAGTCCGTCGAGGAATACCGCATGAGGCAACCTTGGTTCGTACCAGTGGCGGATGTGGCGTATGATCAGCATGAGGTGACAAGGTCGGTTTTATGGGGCTATTGGAGGATTAAGTAGATCTTACTCGGAAAACATTTTTTCGAGCGATGCCATCATATTTTCGGCTCCGTCGAATATTTCGCTTATGCGCGAGGCTGCCATGTAGGCGGGAGTAGTGATTACTTTGTGTTCGGTGTCGACGCACACATCGGTCGGGCCGCACTCCTTTGGTGTAGCACCGAGCTCTTTGGCTGCGAGGGCGGCCTGATTGTCGGCGGCTCCGAGGGTGAGCTGCACACCGTAGCGCCCCAACACCTTGGCCAGCACCATGGGGGCTATGCACATTGCCACGACGGGTTTCTTGACGCGGTAGGTGTTGAGTATGGCGTCGGCCACACTGTCGATCACCTCC
>CAJONE010000054.1 GCA_905235855.1 uncultured Bacteroidales bacterium | reverse complement strand
GTTCAGATTGCGACCGTTGAACCGCGAAATCGAACGGCGCGTACAGGTCGCTGTCGCTCCAGACGCTCCCTACGGCATAGTCGTAGCGCAGCAACGGCTGTGCATTTGGGAAGAACAGAAGAATTATTATTATGGTCACGAGCATCGCGGCTACCTTGTATATGGCCGAGAGCCGCGTGGCGAGCCGCTGTAGTATATCGTTAAGTTTCATCCGCCATTTTTAAAGTGCAAAGATAATAAAATCTTTCAGGTCGGTAGGCAAAATCAGGCTTGAGAGTGTGGTTGCCAGTTGCTCAGCTCATGTATATCACGATTGGAATCACTGCGAATCCCAGGCATACCACCCATGTGTAAATCCTGCCGCATATTTCGATGGCACGGTTATACTTGTAGTTGTTCAATCCAAGTGTTTGGAACATCGAGGGGAAAGCGTGGGTGAGGTGTACGAACAGCACAGCGAAGAATATCAGGTAGCCCAACACAATGTGCCACACCTTGAACTTCTTGCGAGCCAAATAGTAGAAGTCGGGTTCCACGTCGCTTTCTGGGAAGGCATCTTTTATTGTGGTTTTCTCGTCGGAGCTGAGGCGGTGAATCCATTTTTTGTCGGCTGAGATATTGCCGTCGGCATAGGCGTTGTTCACTATTTCCATCACCTTGATTTTGCTGGTGAGTGATTCAATTTGCTTTTCGGTTTCGGAGTCGTTGTTGCCTGTGGCGGACATCTCTTCCTGCAGTGCGGCGAGCATGTCGGATGGCGACATCTGCAGTTGGTTGGCAAGCTGCATAAGGTTGTTCATCTCGTCGTCCTGCAGTTTCTCGGTTTGCACCATGTATTCGCCTTTCACGATACCGATTTTCACCATATAGAAGTCGTAGAGGTGCATCATGAGACATGCAAGGATGAGTATGCCGCTCCATATCATCACTTTCGACGTGGTGTGGGTTTTTGACTTTTGCGGCTTGTGGTATCCCACGGGCCTCGCCATGCGGTTGGTTATCGCCAGCCAGGTTGCTACCACAGCGTGCAGCAGCAGCGCGGCGAAAAGCGCCACTTCGAGGATGCGAATCAGCAAAGTGGAACCCATAAAGTGGCAGAAAGCACTGTATGCCGCCCCACCGTCGTTGTGTAGGATAAGCAGGTTGGCGCACATGTGGAAAAGCAGGAAAATGACCAGAAAGCCACCCAGCACCGCCACAAGGATTTTTTTTGTAATGGATTGTAATTTAGGAAGGTTCATATTCGATTAACTTCTGTTGTGTGAAATGTATTCCGTTTTGTCTTTTTTTGCAAAGATACTCAAATCATTTCACGGTTACAGTTTTTGTGCAAATTTCCAATCATTAGAAGTCCGAAATGTAGGCATCTGACCGCTCTGTATTCAATATGATTTGTCATTCTTTTTTTGTTGTCACAAATTGGAAATATCTAATTTCACCACATTCTGGGGCTTTGAGAATGGTTGGTCAAGAGGATTGATTTTCTACATAAAGGAGCCTTCCGCTGCCATCAGCATATAGATCTCTTCCTCGAATTGAGAGTATAGTTGAACTGCCAGTGATGTATCCTGTTCCCGCCGCTTTGATTTTATCCAACACCTTTTGTCTTCGCTCCATTTTCTTCCTATCGTTAAATGCAGACGAAGCACACTGATGACTACAATACCCCGTCTTGACGGTTTTCGCCAAGAAGGTGTTTCCACAATATTTGCAGACCTTTGGTATTTGTAGTTTACTTTTCCCCATTGGATGATTGTCAATATTTTAACTTCAAGATATTCCACTTTGTCGTTAAAGATATTCCGGTACAAATATGGTACAAACTTCCCGACATTTCTTCGGGCACATCCAGTTCCCCAAAAAAGAAAAAGTGTGATACAACTTTGTCCATTGTACCACACAAATGCTTGGTTTTCCTGAGATATCCAGTCCGGAAACCAATAAAAAACAGGTGCTGAAATCCATCCAGCACCCGTTTCTGTTTAGTGTATTTCAGAGAATTACTTCACCTCCTCGTAGTCGACGTCGGTGACATGGTCATATCTGTGCGGTGAACTCCTGGATGGTGAGGATGGCGACCTTCGGCCAGTCTATTTGTTTGAGGACATTGAAATGGGCGTCGTTGGTGACGATGTATTCGGCATCGGCAGCAACGGCGCAATCGACAAATTTGTTGTCGTCGACATCCTGTTCTATCAAGCCGAAATGGATTTATGTCTCTTGGAACTCCGTCGTATGCAAACGGGCAATGGCTTCCACCACGTTGTGGGCGATTTCCTTGGTGGTCTTCGCGGCAAGGATTTCCTCATACTCAATCAGAATCTCGGTGTTGACGCAAAGCGAGATGTCGCCACACAGCACGCCCTTCCATATCTTATGGTACGGGCTGTTGGAAGGCAAAGCCTGCAGCAGGCAGTTGGTGTCAAGAACGATTCGCCGCATAACGGTAGGGGGTGCGCATGTGCTCGCTGCCCCATTGGTTGATGGTTTCCTCGTTGATAGTGCCGTTGTCCCACAGGGAATCTATTTCCTTCTGCGCCTTTGCTGCGAAGAAGTGCGCCACCAAGTCCTTGAACTCATTGAGGTCGGCCTCGGAGGTGATGCTTTTCAAGGCGTTCAGCAGCTCCAGTTGTGCTATTTGCGTGTATGACATATCACGATTTATTTTGTTGAAATAACGTATGCTGTATCGTTTTATTGTGTATAAGAGCAAAAAAGAGGTGCAATCACACGGTTGCACCTCTTTTTTCATTGTTGGAGAAGTCTATTACTTCACCTCCTCGTAGTCGACGTCGGTGACGTTGTCGTCGCCGTTGTTGGATTGCTGGTTGGTGGAACTGCCCTGCTGGCCTGCGTTGCCCATGTTGTTGGGGTCGAAGCCAGCGCCGGGGTTTTGTCCGCCGGCCTGCTGCTGGGCTTTGTACATATCCTCGCTGGCGGCCTGCCATGCGCCGTTGATTTTCTGCATGGCAGCGTCAATTTGGGTGGCGTTGCGAGAGCTATGGGCGGCTTTCAGTTCGGTGAGGGCGCTCTCGATAGCGTTCTTCTTGTCCGACGGTATCTTGTCGCCGTACTCTTTAAGGTTCTTCTCGCTCTGGAAAATCATGCTGTCGGCTGCGTTTATCTTCTCTATCTCCTCTTTAGCTTTCTTGTCGTCAGCTGCGTGAGCCTCGGCTTCGGCTTTCATGCGCTTGATTTCTTCGTCGCTTAATCCGCTCGAAGCTTCGATGCGGATGTTCTGGCTCTTGCCAGTGGCTTTATCCAAAGCACTGACGTTGAGGATACCGTTGGCATCGATGTCGAAGGTGACCTCAATCTGGGGCACTCCACGTGGTGCTGGCGGAATGCCGGCCAGGTGGAAGCGGCCGATGGTCTTGTTGTCGTTGGCCATGGGTCGTTCGCCCTGCAGTACGTGGATCTCCACTTCGGGCTGGTTGTCGGCAGCGGTGCTGAATACCTGGCTCTTCTTGGTGGGGATGGTGGTGTTGGCGTCGATGAGCTTGGTCATCACTCCGCCCAGCGTCTCGATACCCAGCGAAAGGGGAGTCACGTCGAGCAGCAGCACATCCTTCACCTCGCCGGTGAGCACACCGCCCTGGATGGCGGCGCCGATGGCGACCACCTCGTCGGGGTTGACACCCTTGTTAGGTGCTTTGCCGAAAAACTGTTCGACAATTTTCTGTATGGCAGGAATACGTGTGGAGCCGCCAACGAGGATGACCTCGTTGATGTCGCTGTTGGAAAGTCCGGCATCCTTCATTGCCCGACGGCAGGGTTCGAGGGTTGCCTGGATAAGGTCGTCGCAGAGTTGCTCGAATTTGGAACGAGAGAGTTTCTTGACCAGATGCTGAGGTACACCGTCGGCCACGGTGATGTAGGGCAGGTTGATTTCTGTTTCCTGACTGCTGGACAGTTCGCATTTTGCTTTTTCGGCGGCCTCTTTCAGGCGTTGCATTGCCATCGGGTCTTTGCGCAGGTCGATATGCTTGTCGGCCATAAACTCGTCGGCGAGCCAGTTGATGACTTTCAGGTCGAAGTCGTCGCCGCCGAGGTGTGTGTTGCCGTTAGTGGATTTCACCTCGAACACTCCGTCGCCGAGGCTGAGGATGGAGATATCGAAAGTGCCGCCGCCGAGGTCGAATACTGCCACGTTCATGTCGTTGCTTTTCTTGTCAAGTCCGTAGGCGAGGGCAGCAGCCGTTGGTTCGTTGACGATACGGCGCACCTTGAGGCCTGCAATTTCGCCGGCTTCTTTGGTGGCTTGACGCTGCGAGTCGTTGAAGTAGGCCGGCACTGTGATGACGGCTTCATCGACGGTGGTGCCAAGATAGTCTTCGGCGGTTTTCTTCATCTTCTGAAGCACGATGGCCGAAATCTCCTGCGGGGTGTAGAGGCGTCCGTTGATATCGACACGGGGAGTGTTGTTGTCGCCGCGCACCACCTTGTATGGCACCGACTCGATTTCTTTCTGTACGCGGTCGTAGGTTTCGCCCATGAAACGCTTGATGCTGTAAACAGTGTTGTGGGGGTTGGTGATTGCCTGGCGTTTGGCCGGGTCGCCCACTTTGCGGTCGCCACCCTCCACGAAACCAACTACCGACGGAGTGGTGCGGTTGCCTTCGCTGTTGGCTATCACGACGGGCTCGTTGCCTTCCATTACCGATACGCATGAGTTGGTTGTTCCTAAATCTATTCCAATGATTTTACCCATAGTTGTATTGTTTTTATTTGTTAATATTCTTTCTTACGATATTGTAAAATTCGTGTTTAAATCCGAAGTGTAGTCTACAATTCTAATGCCATTTTGCTGTCAATGTGTTTTGCAATGTCAATTTGTGACAAATTGTCAGCATCTGACGGTCGGCTGATGGCAGTCAGTAACTGCTGAGCGAGTCGCTTGTTGCCCGATGTTTAACGGACAAATGCAAACTGGGCGGCAAGTATGTGCTTGCTGCCCAGCCGTTCTTTTTATGATTCGATGTCATTTTTTCCCGTCAACGCGCATCTTGTAGAACGAGCGATAGACGAACACAAGTGCTATTGCCAAAAATGCCACGCCGAACCACGGTGCCATTTTGCGGAAGCCGTCGCTGATGGCTATTTCCATGGCGAGAACTCCGAAAAGGGTGGTGAATTTTATAATGGGGTTAAGAGCCACCGACGAAGTGTCCTTGAACGGGTCGCCTACGGTGTCGCCCACGACCGATGCGTCGTGTAAGTCCGTACCCTTGGCTTTCATATCCACCTCCACCACTTTCTTGGCATTGTCCCAGGCTCCGCCTGCGTTGGCCATAAACATGGCCTGAAAGAGACCGAAAACTGCAATAGAGATAAGATAGCTGATGAAGAGGCAGATGGCATTGTTGCCACCGATGCTGTCGGGCGAACTGAGGCAGGCGAAAGCCAGTGCAAAGCAGAATATTGCGATGAAGATGTTGATCATGCCGCGCTGGGCGTAGTTGGTGCATATTTTGACCACTTCCTGACTTTTGCTTGTGTCGGCTTTCTTGGGCGCATTGGGGTCGAGTTTGATATTGGCTTTTATGTATTCGACGGCGCGGTTGGCACCGGTTGTAACAGCCTGCATTGAGGCTCCGGTGAACCAATAAATGACGCATCCTCCAAGTATGAAGCCAAGTATTGAGTAGGGGTTAAGCATGTTTAGGATGCTTTCGGGCTGTATTCTGAGTTCCTGCTGAATCATGACGATGAGCGAGAAAATCATAGTTGTGGCACCTACCACGGCTGTGCCTATAAGCACTGGTTTTGATGTGGCTTTGAATGTATTGCCTGCACCGTCGTTGGCTTCGAGGTAGTATTTTGCTTTCTCGAAATCGGGTTTGAATCCGAACTCGGTTTCAACCTCTTTGGTTGTTTTCTCTATGTCGTCCTCAATAAGGGAGAGTTCGTAAACGCTTTGTGCATTGTCGGTTACAGGACCGTAGCTGTCGACGGCAATGGTGACGGGACCCATGCCCAGCATGCCGAAGGCCACGAGTCCGAAAGCGAATATTGCGGGGTAGACTTTGAGTATCTCGCTTAGTCCGAATCCTTCGCAAGCGAAGTATGAGGCAAGCATCAGCAGGAAGAAAACCAGCCCCGTCCAGAATCCGCTGAAATTACCTGCCACAAGACCGCTCAGGATGTTGAGCGAGGCGCCTCCCTGTTTTGAGGCAGAGACTACCTCGTGGACATGTTTTGATTTGGGAGACGTGAATACTTTGGTGAGTTCCGGGATGAGGGCTGCGCCCAACGTGCCGCACGAAATAATTGTGGCGAGTGCGAGCCAAGCGTTGCCGGGCAGTGTGTCTTTGAGCATAAGCCAGGAGGCGCAGAATGTGCCTATGATGCTGAGGGCGGATGTAATCCACACCAACGATGTCAGCGGCTGCTCAAAGTCCAGATCATCGGCATCTTTGTATCTTGCGTTCGCTATTGCTCCGTTGATATAGTAAGCCAATACCGAAGCAATGATTCCAAGTATGCGCATAACGAAAATCCACACCAGCAGAGGCACTTTGTACTCGTCTGGAACCGCCACAAGAATGAAGCTTACAAGTGCCACGCCTGTTACGCCGTAGGTTTCGAATCCATCGGCGGTGGGCCCAATGCTGTCGCCAGCGTTGTCACCGGTGCAGTCGGCTATTACTCCGGGGTTGCGTGGGTCGTCCTCGCCGATTTTGAAAACAACTTTCATAAGGTCGCTGCCGATGTCGGCAATCTTGGTGAATATGCCGCCTGCGATACGTAGAGCCGAGGCTCCAAGACTTTCGCCGATAGCGAAACCGATAAAGCAGCTGCCGGCCAAATCATCAGGCATAAGAAGCAAGATGACCAGCATTAGAACCAGTTCGACGCATATCAAGACAATGCCAATGCTCATACCAGCTCGCAGAGGTATGTTCAGAAGGTCGAGCGGTTTGCGTCGCAACGATGCGAATGCCATGCGGGCGTTGGCATAGGTGTTCATTCTCACGCCAAACCAGGCCACGCCGTAGCTGCCCAGTATGCCTATGACCGTCCATGCCAAGACAAGTAGCACGCTTCCGATCGGCTTGTGGCTCAACACCCCGAAATAAAGGGCTATGGCGGCTCCGATGAATACGAACAGCAACACAAGGAATTTGCCCTGCTGTTTCAAGTAGGTAGAGCAGGTCTTGAATATCACGTTGCCGATTTCGAGCATTGACTTGTGTGCCTTGAGTTTACGGATGCGGCTATACTGCCAGAATCCAAACAGCAGACCAAGGACGACGACGGCGAACCCCCAGTATAGTATGGATGCCTCGGCGCTTTGTGCGAACCCTTCGGGCAATTTTAGGTCTGCTTCGCTGGCAGCTGCAAGCAATGGGGCGGCCAACGAGAGAAGTGTTGTTCCTAATTTCTTCATTATAAGGTATTTTGAGTGTTTTCCAGTTGTTGCTAAACGTGTGCAAAGGTACTTATTTATAATGCAATACACAAAAAAAACGTATCTTTGCAGTTAAAATGTTATTGTATGAATATAGAGTCTTTATTGCAACAAGCTGTAAGTAAGGTGCTTGATGAGTTGTATTCAATTTCCGTCGAACCATCGCAGGTTGTGCTTCAGTCCACCAAAAAAGAGTTTGCCGGCGATTACACTTTGGTTGTTTTTCCCTATGTGAAGCAAGCACGCAGGTCGCCCGAAGTTTTGGCAGACGAAATAGGCGTACGGTTGAAAAAAACAGTTTCCGAAGTGGATGCGTATAATGTTGTGAAAGGCTTTCTTAACATATCCATTTCGGATGATTACTGGGTTGGTTTTGCGACAGATATAGCCGGAGACGCGCATTTTGGTATGCGAGAAACCGTTTCGAACTCCAAGCCCGTCGTTGTGGAATATTCGTCGCCCAACACCAACAAACCTTTGCATCTTGGGCATATACGAAACAATTTGCTCGGATGGTCGGTTAGTGAACTGCTCAAGGCCAACGGACACAACGTGAAGCGTGTTAACCTTGTAAATGACCGTGGAATACACATCTGCAAGTCGATGTTGGCGTGGTTGCGCTACGGCAATGGTGAAACACCCGAATCGACCGGCATTAAGGGTGACCACCTGGTTGGCAAATACTATGTCGAGTTCGACAAGCATTACAAGGAACAGGTTGCCGACCTTGTGGCAAATGGTATGGATGAGGATGAGGCCAAGAAAGAGGCTCCGCTCATGAAAGAGGCTCAGGCAATGCTAAAACGTTGGGAAGATGGTGACAAGGATGTCCGTGACTTGTGGGAGCGCATGAATTCTTGGGTTTATGCCGGTTTCGACGAGACTTATCGTTCGCTTGGCGTTGGTTTTGACAAGATTTACTATGAGTCAAATACATACCTGCTTGGCAAGGAGTTGGTGCAGAAAGGTTTGGATATGGGAGTGCTTTACCGCAGAGATGATGGCTCGGTGTGGTGTGACCTCACCGCCGACGGTCTCGACGAGAAGCTTCTCCTTCGTAGAGACGGCACATCTGTATATATGACTCAAGACCTGGGAACCGCACTGTTGCGCCACAACGACTTTGGTGCAGGCCAATTGGTCTATGTAGTGGGCAACGAGCAGGATTATCATTTCAAGGTGCTGAAGCTGATTCTTGCAAAACTCGGTTTTGACTGGGCCGACAAGGTGTATCATCTATCATACGGCATGGTCGAGTTGCCCAATGGCAAAATGAAGTCGCGCGAGGGTACCGTTGTTGATGCCGACGACCTGATTGCCGATATGGAACAGACTGCCGAGGAAACGAGCCGCGAGCATGGTAGAAACGACGAACTGTCTGATGAAGAGCGCAAGCACCTATATCATATTCTCGCGCTTGGCGCACTTAAGTATTTCATCCTAAAAGTCGACCCAAGCAAGAACATGCTTTTCAACCCTGCTGAAAGTATCGATTTCAACGGCAATACGGGGCCTTTCATACAGTATACCTATGCACGTATCCGCAGCATTGTCCGCAAGTCAGGGCTTTCGGAGTTCAACTTTGACCACGTTTCGTTGAAGATTGACGACAAGGAGCGCGAAATTGTCAAATTGTTGCACTCTATGCCGTCGGTCATAGACCAGGCCGCGCAAAATTTCAGTCCGGCAATGGTGGCAAACTACGCTTACGATGTTGCAAA
This sequence comes from uncultured Bacteroidales bacterium, assembly GCA_905235855.1. Taxonomy (GTDB): domain Bacteria; phylum Bacteroidota; class Bacteroidia; order Bacteroidales; family P3; genus Colimorpha. The sequence continues at coordinate 1,528 of CAJONE010000054.1, read as the reverse complement.
GGCGTTTAACAGTTTTTATCAGGATACTCCTATATTGCGAGAGCAATATGCCAATGTGCGCGTGTTCCGCCTAATGCTTTGCGACACTGTCGCTACCGCTCTGCGCAATGCAATGTCGATACTTGGCATAGAGATGCCAGAAAGAATGTAACGCCACATTCTATTGCTATCGAGTCATAGAACCCGTCGGATGCCCGACGGGTTCTATTTTTTCTTTGCAGAACTGGTTTTGCCTTTGTTTGTCTTAGGCAAGTGAGTCCCGCAGAGGGCAGATATGTATTTTTCGTTGTGTGAGCGATGCAGAATTTGTCGAATCCGGTCGCGGTTCTCGTTTCGATAGGCAAAAAACATCAGGTTTTGCTCGCGTTTGCGTTCTGGATTGGTTTCAACAAACACCGGTTCCATCGTGTCTGGATTGATGCCCGTGTAGTACATTTCGGTCGAAAGTGTCATGGGTGTGGGCGTAAAGTCCTGTATCTGTTCCAGTCGATAACCCATACTTTTCATTTTTACGGACAGCTCGGCCATATCGCCTACAGTGCAGCCAGGATGTGAACTTATGAAATAGGGTATAAGCTGGTAACGTAGACCTGCCGTGGAACATATACGGTCGAAATCCTGCTTTGTGCGCACGAACAAGTCGAACGAGGGTTTGCGCATGAGGCGAAGGACCTTGTCGGATGTGTGTTCCGGAGCCACCTTGAGGCGTCCGCTTACATGGTGAAGCACAACTTCGCGAAAATAGTCGGCACCGTGGTTGTCGTCGTAGAAGAGGTCGCATCGGATTCCGCTGCCGATATAAAGGTGCTTTACACCATGTATTGCAGCCGCTTTGCGGTACAAGTCGATAAGGGGCTTGTGGTCGCACTGCAGGTTGCGGCATCGTGTTGGATGGATGCAGCTGTATCGGGTGCAGCGACGGCAAAGGTTGCTGTTTCGTCCGTGCATGCCGTACATGTTGGCCGACGGTCCGCCGAGGTCGGTCAGCACACCGTTGAATTCGTTCGACGATGCAATCTGCCGCACTTCGTCAAGTATCGATTGTTCGCTTCTCGACACCACCTGTTTGCCCTGATGTGCCGAAATGGTGCAGAACGAACAGCCTCCGAAACATCCCCGGTGTATGTTTACCGAGTTCTTGATCATCTCGAAAGCCGGTACTGCGCCGCGTTTCTTGTATTTGGGGTGAGGTACGCGCATATAAGGCAGGTCGAAACTTCGGTCCAACTCTTCGGTTGTCATGGGCGGCTCTGGCGGATTGACCACAACATACAAGTGTGTGACAGTGTGTTTGGATTCGAAGTTGGTTGTGTGTTTGGTGTTGTTTACGCTGTTGTTCACGTCGAAAAGCTGTGACAGGGTGCGTTGTTCTATCTTGTTCGACTCGGTTTCGATTACGTGGAAGTTCTCCGCCTCGCAGCGTTTCGATTTTAGGCAGTCGTCAAAAGGGTGTAGCTCGACAGTGTTTGGGGGCAGTTCATCTTGTCTGCAGCGATAAGCCACCTGGGGAATGGAGTGCAGTTCGTCG
>CAJONE010000053.1:10743-13301 GCA_905235855.1 uncultured Bacteroidales bacterium | reverse complement strand
GAATGGGAGTTTGCGGCCCGTGGCGGCAAGAAAAGCAAGGGCTACACATACCCTGGCACCACCCGCAATCTGGACGACTACGCCTGGTTCGGCTCCAACTCGGCAAACCGCACTCACCCTGTGGGGCAGAAGTTGCCCAACGAATTGGGGCTCTATGATATGGGAGGCAACGTGTGGGAATGGTGCAACGATTGGGCATCGCCCTACACCGCCGACGCGCAGCACAACCCTCAGGGTCCCAAGACCGGCGAAAACAAGATTGCTCGCGGCGGCTGCATGATAAGCCCTGCCTGGGGGTGCGCTGTGAGCGACCGCTGCTGGTATTTGCCCGACCACGGCTATGGGTTCTACGGTTTCCGTCTCGCTCTCGACTCTATCGTCCGCGAGCAACCTGACGACGAAGATTTGTATTAGTCTCGCTCTCTTTTATCATGGAAAACACCATTCAGGTTCTCGACAAAAGGTTCAAACCCTATATCACCTGTAGCGAATTGGCTGCCATTGTTAAAAACTTGGCCGCCCGCATCTCGGACGACTACCGCGACAAATGCCCGCTCGTGATGCCTATCCTCAACGGTAGCATCTTTTTTGCAGCCGACCTTCTGCGCGCCATGGATATTGATGTCGAGGTCTCGTTTGTGAAGATGGCCTCCTATGACGGAACCCAGACTTCTGGCCAGGTTAAAGAACTCATCGGCTTTTCAGAAAATGTGGCGGGTCGCCACGTTCTCCTTGTCGAGGATATCGTCGAAACCGGCATTTCCATGGAGTACACCCTGCACCATTTGCACGCGCTCAACCCCGCAAGTGTGCGTATCTGCTCACTTGTGTTCAAACCCCACTTGTTTCACAAGGATTTCAAGATTGACTATGTAGGACGCGAAATCGGCAATGCCTTTATCGTAGGCTACGGTCTCGACTACAACGGCTATGGACGTACCTATAAAGATATATACGTGCTCGACGAATGAGTTTGTGTGGCTCAAATTCTTTTTTTTTTGAAAAAAGTTGAGGATAATAAATAGATTATGAAACATATAAAAACTATAGTTCTGGTTTGTTTCTCGACGCTCGTGCTTGCCTCGTGCGGCAAAATGTTCACGCCCGACAAGGACACGATGTACGGCAAGTGGATGACCGACGATGCCACATACTACCGTTTCGACCGCAATTCCTCACAATACCAATTGTTTGACAGTAGCACCGTGGCCGTCAACGGAGCCCGCTGGAAACCATCCGACGATGTGACCGAGGATGAAGCCCAGCCGTTTATTTGGTCGCTCGACGGCTCCGATATCACTATCACTACTCAAATGTTTATGGGCGGCAAAATTCCCAAAGTCTATACCATAACCTCGCAGACCTCGACCGCTATGACGTGGAAAGACAGTTATGGTAACGCTATTCAGTTGACAAAGAAATGACTACCGAACAAATCGAAATACCTCAAAAAAAACAACGCCGCCGTATGCCAAAGTGGGCTAAAGCCACACTTATCACCATCGGCAGTCTTGTTGGGCTGATGGTCGTGGCCGTGGCCGTCGTGTGCTGGCTGGTCTTCACCCCGTCGAAACTCACAGGCATTGTAAACAAAGTGGCCGCCGATGTGGTCACGTGCGACTTGAAATTCGAGCGCGTCAGCCTTACACTTTTCAAGACTTTTCCCTATGCTGGCCTTGATGTGCACAACGTGACGCTCGTCAACCCGACCACCGGCGCTCCAAGCGACACCGTGGCACGTATCGACGACCTGGTGCTCGCCATAAACGCCAAGCAGTTTGTCACCGACGGTGAAATCATCGTCAAGCAGCTGCATCTTGAGGGCATAAGAGCCAACCTCTTCGTTTCGGAGAGCAGCGTGGCCAACTTCGATGTGCTGAAACCTACCGACGACACCACCGAGAGCAAACCATTCAACTTGCCCGACTATATCGACATCGAAAAGGTTTCGATTCAACGTCTCGACGCTTGCTATAACGATTACAGTCGCGGTTTGTTTGCCGACCTGTCCGACTTCGACCTCAACCTGAAAGGCCGCTGGCAGGACGCCAAGGCCGACATCGACGCACAACTGGACTCTAAGGCCATCACCCTTGTCACTACCGACAGTATGCAGAACGAAAAATTCACCGTTTCGCTCGGCGACCTGAAACTCAGTGCCGATGCAAAGATGCGCGACACCGGCAGCGCCGACGCAAAAGTGAAGCTCAACCTGACCGACATCGCTCTGCACACCTGCGACACGGCTGGTGATGAAATCGTTTCGGCCGCCTTCGACAAAATCTCGCTCAAAGCCGATGCCGACGGCTGGCTCAACGATATGGAGGGCACCCTGAAACTCTCCGTACCCAACGGCGACGTGTCTCTAAACGGCATGAGTTATGTGACCGAGACTCTCAAAGCCCAAAAGCAGGACTTGCTGACCGTCGAGGCTCCGTTCCGTGCGAGTGTCGACGACATGAAACTGACGCTCACCGATGCCGAGATTTCGCTGGCTATGTGGCTCGTTGGCTTGAGCGGCGACGTGGCCCTGCCTAAACAGGAGCGTCCGCTCACTC
>CAJONE010000053.1:0-10729 GCA_905235855.1 uncultured Bacteroidales bacterium | reverse complement strand
TCAACACCAACCGCTGGGATGCCGGCGAGCTGTTAAAAGTGCTCCCCGCAAAGTTCACCACGTGGAAAAACGGGATGACACTCGATGCCGACCTGCAGGTGAAAGAGGGCAGGGTGGCAGGTGTTGTGACCGACAGCACCATGCCAAAGGTCGATGCGCGTGTCGAACTGCGCGACGGCAAATTCTACTACCCCAAGTCACTGCCCTATCGTGTAACGGGTATCAAGGCCGACGTGGTGGCCGACCTCGACCTCGGCAAAGGGGGTGTCTCAAACGCCCGCATAGAGAAAGCCGAGGCCAGTGTCGACAAAAACCGCGTGGCGCTCTCGGGCTCGCTCAAGGACATCACCGGACGTCAGAATCTCGATGCCGAGTTGAAAGCTTTGCTCGACGTGGCCGACCTCAAACCTTTCCTCGACAGTGTGCCTGCCGAGGTGCAGGGCAATGCCAATATCGCTGTGCGTGTAAAAGGTCTCCTGAAAGACATTTCGTCTCTCGACCTCGCCAAGATAAACGCCGACGGGTCGGTGATTATCGACAATTTCGATGTCACCTACGACACTATTCACGCCACTTCGCCACGGCTGAAAGTCGACCTGCAGATACCCGCAAAAAAACGCACCGAGAAAGTGGGTGAAGTTCTGTCGGCCAAAGTCAGCGGCGGCTCGCTCAACGTTGAAATGCCCAACCAAAAGCTCAATGCCGCCCTAAGCGATGTGGGCATCGACGTGGGTTTGTCGAACATACTGGACAAATCCAAACCGTTAGCCGTGTCGTTCGACGTGAAGACCGCTGCCGTCAATGCCGCTTACGACACTATCACGCTCGCTACCAACTCGCTCTCGCTCGACGGAAGCATTAAATACGACACGATTAAGCAGAACTTGCTGAAACAGCTCAACCCCGATCTCGACATCGACCTGCGCTACGCCCGCGTGAAAGTGCCCGGCTCACACGAACCGCTCGTCATGCCTGTGTTCAAATTCAACTACAAGCCCGAAATATGCCAGATACAGCAGCTCGACCTGCACTACGGCAACAGCGACTGCCATTTCAACGGCTCGGTCACAGGGCTTGAAGACTGGCTCAACCACGAGGCTATGCTCAAGGGCTCGCTCGACTTCACGTCGAACTACACCGACCTCGACCAGCTGCTCGACCTGATAAGCGGCATCGGAGTGGAAAAGGATACCCTCGAACAGCAGCGCAAAGAAGACCACGTGGCAAAGGATGCCAATCCGTTCATTGTGCCACGCGATGTCGATTTCCGCCTCAACACCCGCGTCAACCACACCTCCGCTTTTGGCAACGAACTCAGCTCGGTGGCCGGCGGCGTCACTATCAGGGACGGTGTCATGATTCTCGACCAGATTGGTTTCGTATGCAAAGCCGCCAAGATGCAGCTTACCGGCATCTACAAGTCGCCGCGCCCCAACCACCTGTTTCTCGGTCTCGATTTCCACCTGCTCGATATTCAGATTGCTGAACTTATCGACATGATACCATATATCGACACAATCGTGCCTATGCTTGCATCGTTCGACGGCAACGCCGAATTCCACCTCGCAGCCGAAACCTATCTCAATGCCTATTATAGGCCAAAGATGAGCACGCTGCTTGGCGCGGCGGCCATTACGGGCAAGGATCTCGTGGTTCTCGACAACGACACTTTCGACCAGATCGCAAAGCTCCTCATGTTTAAGAAAAGCACCAAAAACGTGATAGACTCGCTCGACGTGGAGTTGACCGTTTTCGAACGCGAGGCTGAAGTGTTCCCCTTTGTGGTCACCATGGACAAATACCAGGTTTGCGCCTCCGGACGCCACACTCTCGACAACGCTTACAACTACCACCTCGAACTCCTGAAAAGTCCGCTACCGATGCGTCTGGCTGTCGATGTGAACGGGGTGTTGCCAAAACTGAACTTCAAACTCGGCAAGGTGAAATATGCCGAACTCTACAAACCCGAAAAGCACAATGCCGTGCAGCAACGCACCATGGCGTTGAAAAACATGATACGCCAGTCGCTCGAACGCAATGTGAAAGAGGAAACCCGCAACGCAAAACGTTTCGACTGACAAATCATTATCTAACTGTTCTCAAAAACAGCCCTCTATTATGCACACACCAAAACACGTCAGATTTTTGTTGCCGATACTGGTTTCGGCCTTGCTTTTATGCGTTCAGCCACTGCGAGCGCAGGAAGCCTTGAGAAGTCCCGACGGACGGATGGAGGTTCGGTTCGAACTGAAAGGCGGCGTGCCATTCTATTCGCTCTATCGCGACGGCAAGCCTGTTGTGCTGCCTTCGAAGATGGGGTTCACGCTTGAATGGCGCGACGATTTGGCCCACGCTTTCAGGCTAAGGGATGTGCAGCGTGGCTCGTTCGACGAGACGTGGCATCCGGTTTGGGGCGAAGAGTCCAACATCCGCAACCACTACAACGAGATGCTTGTGTCGCTGGAACAGCCGGTGGGCTCGGTCGAAAGCGCCGACCACTCGACAGAGAAACGCCCCACGGTAATGGGCATTCGCTTCAGACTCTACGACGACGGGCTGGGTTTCCGCTATGAGTTTCCCGACTTTGTGGACAAGGATGTGGCCAACGCGCTGGTCTGCTTCTGGTTTAAGGAGGAACTGACTGAGTTCGCTATGGCGGGCGACCACACGGCATGGTGGATTCCGGGCGACTACGACACACAGGAATACAACTATACCGAGAGCCGGCTCTCACAAATCGAAAGCCTTTACGAGGAGGGGCACAAGGACGGTGGCTGGCCCTGGACTGACTTTTCGCGCACTGGCGTGCAGACAGCTCTCCAGATGAAGTCCGCCGAGGGGCTTTATATCAACATCCACGAGGCTGCCACGCTCGATTTCCCGACCATGCATTTGGAAATGAAAACCGGAAGCGATGGCCATCCTTTCACTTTCCACGCTCACCTTTGCCCAGACGCAACCGGATACAAGGGTCGTATGCAGGCTTCGTGCCACACCCCGTGGCGTACGGTGATGGTGTGCGAAAAGGCTACCGATGTGCTGAAATCGAGACTGATACTTAACCTGAACGACCCCTGCGCTCTTGACGACGTGAGCTGGATTCATCCGGTGAAGTATATGGGAGTGTGGTGGGAAATGATAAGCGACAAGAGCTGCTGGGGCTATACCAACGACTTCCCGTCAGTCAAGATTAGCGTGACCGACTACGAACATGCAAAACCCCACGGACGCCACGCCGCCAATACCGCAAACGTTAAACGCTATATCGACTTTGCCTCCAAGCATGGTTTCGACGCACTGCTTATCGAGGGCTGGAATATCGGATGGGAAGACTGGTACGGCAAGCAGAAGGAATTTGTGTTCGACTTTCTCACACCCTATCCCGATTTCGACCTGCCTGAACTGAACCGCTATGCCCACAGCAAGGGCATAAGGCTCATCATGCACCACGAGAGCTCGGCTTCGACGGTGAACTACGAGCGCTGGATGGAAAAGGCCTACAATCTTATGAACCAGTACGGCTACGATGCCGTGAAAAGCGGATACGTGGGCACAATAATCCCTTTTGGCGAGGGTCACTACAGCCAACCCATAAACAACCATTACCATTATGCGGTAGTGGAGGCCGCCAAGCACCATATCATGGTCAATGCCCACGAGGCTGTAAGACCCACAGGCCTATGCCGCACATGGCCCAACATGATAGGTAACGAGAGCGCCATGGGTACCGAATTCAGAGGCCGCATCATGCCAGGACACACCACCATCTTGCCATTTACCCGACTGCAAGGAGGTCCGATGGACTATACTCCTGGCATCTTTGAACCGGATATGAGCAAGAATGCCCCTTGGAGCACCGAGAAAATGCGCATCACAATATGCAATCAATTAGGTCTTTATGTCACATTTTACTCACCCTTGCAAATGGCCGCCGACTTTCCGGAACATTATGAGCCTTTCATGGATGCCTTCCAGTTTATCAAAGATGTGGCCGTTGATTGGGATAAAAGTATATACCTGGAAGCTGAACCAGGCGCATACATCGTGACCGCCAGACATCCGAAGACTTCCACTTTGAACAAGGCAGCAGAAGGACTGGCACAACTTGCCGACGGCAAAAAGAATGTCATTAACAGCGCCACACGCTTCGTTTATGCCATCCCCGATACAGCACAACTTACCACCGAAGAACTACAACAGTTAACACCTCGCGATGTGTGGTATGTGGGTGGTGTCACTGATGAAAACGCCCGTGAAGTGACGGTCAAACTGGATTTCCTGCAAGCTGGCATGAAATATGAAGCCACCATCTACGCTGATGCTCCTGATGCCTGCGGACTTATCAATTTCGAACCCAAATCCACCAACGATGGAAAAAACAACAATGCAGGAATTCAACAATCAAAGTACAACCCGCAAGCCTACACCATTACCCAAAAGACCGTTAGTTCAAAAAGTGTACTGAAATTGCGTATGGCACCTTGCGGAGGCTTCGCCATATCATTGCGGGAAAAGTAATTTACATTCCGACAAAGAGATCACAAATGTATCCTACAATAGGATAAAATACACTTTTAGCTGATTGAATGGGAACACCCTATCATCCCGTACAATCAGCTAAAAAATTATTTTTCTACTTCGAGGCTCCGCCTAACGCGATGTAAAGAGCAATGATAGCCTGCGATCCATTATAGAGGTTCGATGCCTCGTTCAGCTGTGCAGAGAGCAACGACTCCTGGGCTGTGAGCACTTCCAAATAACTGGCTTTGCCGTTGTCCATCAGTTCGTGTGTGCCTTTATATGCTTTCTGCAGCACTTCGACCTGGCGTTTGTATAGTATATCCTTGTCCTTAGCTGTCTGACAGTTGGCAAGGGCTTCGTTCACTTGGTTGCCCGCATTTATGACGGTCTGTACATACTGGTTGAGTTTGTCTTCCTGATCAAATTTGGCAATTTTCAGCGAAGCCCGTAATTTCCCCTGTGAGAAAATCGGTTGCAGAAGTGAGGCAGCCGCTTGCATGAGCAATGCGCCTGGGTTGGCAATGATACCTCCGTTGTTGGTCCATCCAAGAATGCCTTGCAAGGAGAAAGCCGGGAAGAACGCCGCACGTGCGGATGCTGTGTTATAGAAGGCTTCCGCCAGCATCTGATCTGCCATGCGTATGTCAGGTCTGTTCTCCAATAGTGCAGCTGGCACTCCAGTGCCGAAACGTTCAGGCAAAGTGTATTGTCCCCATGTGTTACGGGCTATGCGCTGTGGTGTTATGGCAAGCACCTTGCAAAGCTCGTTTTCCACCTGCAAAATACTACGTTTGGCATCTACGATCTGCATTTTCACAGTAAGGTTCGACGACTCCATCTGATTAACTGCCGGCAAGTAGGCACGTCCGTTTTCCCATAATGCCCGCTGGGTTTCCAGCGACTCATTCCAGAGGCTGTCAGTGGCAACAAGAATCTGGAGCTGACGGTCAAGAAGCATGAGCATAAAATACTGCTGGGCTACAGAAGAGACGATATTGGCCCGCATGGCATCGTGCTGTGCTTTCGCCTGCTCCAATACCGCTTGAGACTTGCGTTTGTTGATCGTCACAGAATTTGATATGCCGATATTCCAATCCAACTGCAATGGAATATTGTAGGTCCATGCAGCAGGACTTACAGATCCATCGGTGCCAACTGTACTCGACACACTGACAGAGGGGTTGAGACCCAGCGAAGGCAAGTAGGCCAACTTGGCCGCTTTGAGAGAGGCCTGTGCTTTCTCTACAGTAAGCCGTGCGGATTGCACATCAGTGTTATGAGCAAGGGCCGTGTCAATGAGCTGTTGCAACAGCGGGTCAACAAAAAACTCGCGCCATGAAATCTCAGCGATAGAGGACTCCGACTGCAACTTTGTTACCGACTCTTCGCTACCGAACAAGTTGTCAGGTGCCTTTGTTTGCGAACTATATTTTTTATATACGTTGCAACTCGACAACAGAATACAGGCAAGAATAATAATGCTATATCGTTTCATAAGTTCTATTCGTTTAATTCTCTTCATTAGGAGTTTCTACTTTTACAGGACTGCCATGTATCTTTTCATGCAGGTTCTGGAATACGATAAAGAAAGCAGGCACAACGAACACCAGAGCAAGGGTGCCGATAGACATGCCGCCAACAACACCAAGTGCCAATGCACGGTTGCCGTTGGCACCTGCACCACCGGAAAAGACAAGCGGCAACATACCCACAATCATTGTCACCACCGTCATCAGAATTGGTCTCAGACGTTCACGGGCTGCCTCTAATGCCGCATCGACAATAGACATGCCCTGTGCTCGACGTTCAGAAGCGAACTCTGTGATCAGAATCGCGGTTTTCGCAAGCAAACCAATCAACATGATCACACCTGTTTGCAGGTAAATATTATTTTCCATACCGGGCAAGCCGATTTTATACCCTACCCATGAGAAGAGGAATGAGCCCATCAATCCGAACGGGACGGATAAAAGCACGGCGAATGGGGTGAACCACGAGTTATAGAGCGAACCAAGGATAAGATAGATGAGAACGACACAGATAAGATAAATCAGCATAGTCATATTACTTTGCGAACTCTCTTCCACCTCGCGCGACATGGAACCATACTCGTATGAGCAATGCGACGGCATGGTCTCGCGGAACACTTCGGCTATCACTTTATGTACCTGACTTTCAGAATAGCCGCTGGCAGAATTGACACTGCAAGAGATTGACTGAAAGAGGTTGAAGCGGTTGAGGGAAGATGAACCGACAATCTCTTTAAGAGTCACAAACTCTGAAAGAGGAGCCATTTTGCCACCGTTTACTTTGACAAACATGTTGTTGAGCGACGAAGGATCGAGGCGATATTCCGGTGCGGCACTAACCAAGATCTGATATACTTTGCCGAACTGGTTGAAGTTGCCCACATACGAACCGCCACAATATAAGCCAAGCGTACTGAGCACCGCCTGAGCTGATGTACCCGCACGGTCGCACTGCACTGGATCCACCGTCACTTGATATTTCGGATAACGCTCCGAGTACGTCGAAACGGCGCTGGACACTTCCGGACGTTCCTGCAACTTGGCAAGAAACTTGTCCGTATATTGGCTAAACTCTGTCATGTTGCCATCACTGAGGTCTTGCACCTGCAAATCGATACTGTTCGAGCTACCGTAACCCGGAATCTGCGGCATCTGGAACGGCAATACTGTCGCATTTTTGATAGACTGGCAGTCCACATAAAAACGACAGATAACCAGCTCGATATAATGCTTGAAGCCAGGACGTTTATCCCAGTTCTTGAGACGGATGATGAGTGTGGCGAAGCTGGATCCACTCGAGGATATCATACCATAACCGTTACTGACAGAATAACTTTCCAGTTCGGGTATCTTCTTCACTTTTTCTTCCACCTGCTTCATGATTTCACCAGTCTCATGCAAGGTGGAACCCTCCGGAGCACGCACCTCACAAATGAAAACACCCTGATCTTCCTGCGGCACAAGACCCGAAGGCATCACTTTCATAAAAATCACCAGCAGCACCGCGGCACAGGCCAACAGTAGGCCAGAAATCCATGGGCGTTTCACAAAAACCACCACGGCTTTTTTGTATTTGCCGAGAATGGCATTGTAGGATGCGGCATATGCTTTCTTGGTGTAATAGTTGATACCCTTGCGCTCGCTCTCGGTATCATTTGTGCGCATCATCAAGGCACAAAGGGCAGGACAAAGCACCAAAGCACAAACGCACGAAAGACCAACCGCACCAGCAATAGTGATACCAAACTGTGTGAAGAACGAGCCGGAAGTGCCGGACATGAATGTTACGGGAATAAACACAGCCATAAAAACCAGCGTACACGAGACAACAGCCACTGACACCTCACTCATAGCTTCGCGAGTTGCCTGCACGGGATCTGTCATACCATTCTCCATCTTGCCCATCACCGCCTCAACAACAACAATCGCATCATCGACCACAGTACCAATGGCAAGCACCAACGCAAAGAGTGTCAATATGTTCATGGAGAATCCCGCCAATTTGACAATGGCGAACGTGCCAAGCAGAGAAACCACAATCGAGATTGAAGGTATCAGCGTCGCCTTGAAGTTTTGCAGGAAGAAATATACTACAAGAATAACGAGGAGAATTGCGATAACAAGCGTCTCCACCACATTGTCGATGGCAGCATAAAGAAAGTCGTTGGAGGTCTCCAGCACTACAAACTCTAATCCAGCCGGCAATGTCGGTTCAAGCTGTTTGTACAGCTTTTCAATCTTCTCATTCACCTCTGTGGCATTGGCGCCTGGGGCCTGATTGACAATAAACACCACACCTGGCATACCATCAACATTGGAGGTCATCGCATAACTCTTGGCACCTATTTCTATGTCTGCCACCTCGCGCAAATATAGCAAGTTGCCTCCATCAGCGGAACGCAGCACTATATCGTTGAATTCTTCCACACTCTTGAGCGTGCCCTTGTATTCCATCGGATACTGGTAGGCATTTTCAGACTGCTGGCCTAAGGTACCTGTCGAGGACACGAAACTCTGGGTGCTGATAGCGGAAGATATGTCATCCGGAGTCAGGCCATACTGTGCCATCACATCCGGCTTGAGCCATATACGGAGTGCGTATGTGTTTCCGAGATTGTTCACATCACCTACACCCGTGATACGCATCAGACGAGGTCTTACATTGATATCAATATAGTTGGCGATAAAATCCGCATCGTACTTGCCGTCTGTGGATTTGAGTGCGCCAATTTGCAGAATACTGTTCTGCATCTTAGTCACCTCCACACCCACTTTGGTCACATCCGATGGCAACAACGAACTGGCTCGCGTCACGCGGTTCTGCACATTCACCGTCGCCATATCGGGATCTGTTCCCTGCTTGAAATAAACCATGATAGACACTTCGCCCGTAGAACTGGCGGTAGAGGTCATATAAGTCATGTCCTCCACACCATTGATTTGCTCTTCCAGCGGCTGTATGACAGATTTCATGACCGTGTTGGCATCCGCACCGGTATAGGATGTGGATACACGCACACTGGGCGGCGCTATACTTGGGTACTGCTCCACAGAAAGACTTTTTAGGCAGATAAATCCAATCAGTGCTATCACGATGGCAATAGCACATGCCATCACATGTTTGGAAATAAAAATGTTTCCCTTCATTTCCTTTTCAATTTTCAGTTTTTAATTAAAAGATCACTTTCTGACCTTCCTGTACATTGTTTGCGCCTTCAGTGACAATCACATCACCTACCTCCAAGCCTGAAGTGACGACAAGATCACGCTCGCTACCCATCTCCACGGTAGTGACAATGACACTATGGGCACAACTGTCAGCGCCCACTTTATACACCAAAGACTTGTCCTGCAGGCGCACTACGGCGTTCTGAGGCACCACCATCACGTCTTTTTCCTCTATCGGAATCAGCACCGAACCCTGAATACCTGAATAGAGTATGCCCTCCGGATTAGGAAAAGTGGCTTTGCATGAAATGGATCCGGTAGAACGATCAACCACACCCGTCACACTTGTCACTCTACCTTTCAACGAATACTCCGCTCCATTCTTCATCAGGAACATCACATCTGGAAAAGCACCCAACGACTTATCAATCTCCTCTGCTCCAACACTCATGTCCAACACCGATTCGCTCACCGAGAATTCCGCGTACATATTCGCATTTCCGCTGACCATCGTCAGGAAAGTAGATGAGGACACCTGATCTCCTGCATAAACGGGAACAGACCCAATGACACCAGAAACTGGCGAGGTTATAGTGCAATAACCCAAATTCACACGTGCACGGTCAGCAGACGCTTTGGCTTGAGCGACAGTGGCTTGGGCTCGTTTGTAATCATTTTCCGAGTTATCAAGCAGATACTTGCTCACAATACCTTTCTCATACAGATTCTTGTTACTTTCGTACTCCAATCTGGCACTGCTCTCCGACGCTTGTGCGGCAAAAAGATTTGCCTCTGCAGCCTCTAATTCCAGTTGGGCATTACGACTGTCAATGACAAACAACACGTCACCTTTCTTCACCTGCTGTCCTTCTTTAATGCATACTTGCATCAACTGTCCACTCACTTGTGGCATAATGGTCACATCTGAAGTGCCTCTGAGTGTGGCACTGTACTTTAACGGCACAGTAATATCGCTCTTGCTGACTGTCATTGTTTGATACGAAGTCTGCACCACTTCTGGCACATCATTTCCACAAGCAGCCATGCACACTGCTATAGCCAACAAACAAAAAAATCTCGTAATTTTCATATATTCAATTTGTTTAATTAATATTATTGCCGTTTTTTTCAATTTCAAAATTAGTTACAAAAATAGAAAAAAAAACAATAAGTATAACAGATTTTGATAGATTCTTGTAAGTTTTTTATCCACCAATATCACTGGCATACCCGAGGAAGAGCTAAGGCAACTTTTCGCAGAAAGGAGATCCTGACATCCAATACATTGCCAAACATATACCGTGCTGCACAAATTACCAATAGACGAGGAGATACACCATCACAGTTGCGGTGCGAGTGTCGTGTGTAATCACAACCCATAATTTATTCTTACTTTTTTTTATTTACAATTGATTTTTATTTGTATATTTGCAAATTATTTTTCATATATATTTTAATGTTTAACTAAGCCAAATTGAATTATGAAAATAGAAAATCAGAACATCAATCTC
>CAJONE010000052.1 GCA_905235855.1 uncultured Bacteroidales bacterium | reverse complement strand
ATGAGCATTATCGCGAACCCCAAACACCTCGAACACAGCAAGGTCGGCAGGCAGGAACGAGTTGAGTTTGAACGTCAGGGCGGGTCCGTCAATTTCCTGTTCACAGTCGAAATGGGCGTAAAAATCGGAGGCGTGCACTCCGGTGTCGGTACGTCCGCAACCCACTACGGCAATCTTCTCACGCAACAGTGTTGACAGCGCGTTTTCGAAAGTGAGCTGCACCGTGGGCAAATCAGGCTGTGTCTGCCATCCGCAATAGTTGGCGCCATTATAGGCAAGATGTATAAAATAGCGAGACAAATGGCAATGAATATGAAGGTTAAACAGACTGCTGCCGTACATGACTGCCGTTTTCGACACACGACTCTTTCAGAAACAACTCTATATCTTCCAGTCTTACAGCATCTTTCACATGGCAAGTTCCAATCCTTTCGCGGCGGAGAGCGGCAAGAAAAGCCCCACTGCCGAGGGCTTGCCCCAGGTCGCGCACAAGGCTTCTGACGTAGGTGCCACTGCCGCACACAACGCGAAAATCATATTTCGGCAACCATTCTGGTACAACCCCTTGCGGTTTGTTGTATAAATGCAGGTTTGAAACCATTTTGTCGGAATGATCGATGAAGACTGTGCTATCGAAGCTATCGTTCTTTTTTAGTTCAAAGCATTCTATATGAACTGTTTTGGGGGCAATGACCGCCATAGGGTCATCGTTGCGGGCATAGACATAAGCCCGTTGTCCAGCCACCTTGACAGCGCTGTACATCGGCGGCACCTGTTCAATGTCGCCCACAAAACTCTGACGCGCCGCTTCTATGGCATCCGGGGTGATGTGTGCGGTCGGATAATAATGGTCCACAGCACGTTCAAGGTCGTAGCAAGGCGTGGTGGCCCCCAATACCAAAGTGCCGGTATATTCTTTTTCGCCAGACTGCAGTTGCTCTATCCGCTTGGTTGCCTTGCCGATGCATATCAGCAACAAACCCGTCGCCAGAGGGTCGAGTGTGCCTGCATGTCCGATTTTTATGTTCTTGATGTGGTAAAGTCTTCGTATAGTTGCCTTTACTTTGTTCACCGCCTGAAACGAAGTCCACTGCCCGGGCTTGTCGATGGGTATGACCAGACCGGCCTGCAGACTTTCGATCGAAATCATGTTTTGATAGTTATTACAGGCAATAATTCAGCACGATGGCGGTTATGGCCGCAAAAACGCAATAGACAGCAAACCAAATCAGTTTGCCTTTCTTCACAATGTTTATCATCCACTTGCAAGCTATGCAACCGCTCACGAAAGCGGCCAAAAAACCAACAATCAGAGCAGCAGGCGACAAACCGGCCATGGCCTCGCTCACCCCCACTTCGGCCATATCCTTAACATCGAGAAGAGCCTCGCCGAGAATAGGAGGAATAACCATAAGAAAAGAGAATTGAGCCAACTGCTCTTTTTTGTTGCCAAGCAGAAGTCCTGTGGCGATGGTGCTACCCGAACGCGAAAGGCCAGGCAGCACAGCCACGGCCTGCGCTATACCGATAATAAACGCGTGAAACGGCGAGATGCGTTCGCGCATGCGCGGTTTGGCATAGTATGAAAAAGCCAACAGAGACGCCGTTACCAAAAGGCAAATGCCGACTACGAGGAGTCCGCTACCAAAAACTTCCTCTACCTTGTCCTTGAACATGAAACCCACAATGGCTACGGGAATCATAGAGATGAGTATGTTCACGACATACTTGGTGCCCTCATTCCATCTGAACTTGAAAAGGTCGCGGAAAAGCCATATAATTTCGCGCCACAAGATCACACATGTGCTCAACACAGTGGCCACATGCACGGCTACAGTGAACGTGAGGTTCTCCTCGCCGCTCATGTTGAAAAGAGCGGCACCGATAGCGAGATGTCCGCTGCTACTGACGGGCAAATATTCGGTAAGTCCTTGAACGATACCAAGAATCAAAGCTTGAATCCAATCCACGCTTATAACATTTGGTTAATGTTGAATTTCGAAATTAAAGGCTCGCCACAAATTACTGCCCGTTATCGTCTTTTCTGGATTTTTTCACACAATCGGGAGAGAGCATGATGGCAAAAATCTCGACCACAAAACCAAGCACAATCATGATTGGCGCAACTACAAGGCGACGTTTGTCGAACATAGCCTCGTTAAACACATTGGGGTCGTCGCTGCCGCCGCCCGACAGCAGAATATAGCCAACGAGCAGCACAACGATTCCTACACCCATAAGAATATAGTTGAACGTGCCGAACACAAATGTGTTTTTCTTCTCAGGTTCGCCAGATGGCAGAGCATTCATTTTCTTCATGTTGTTTCTTTTTATGTGCGGTGATTCCCCTATTGCACTTGGCCGGGCGTCGCTGTCACATACACGTTGCCGCAAGCCAATGTGAGGCTTAATTTTCGTAGTCGATTTGTCGCACATAGCGACGTACGGTGAACAGTGTAGAGAAATAACTGATTAGCATGCCAACCATTATCAGCACTACCGCAATGCCCGCATACCAAACGTAATGGTCGTTGAAATTGATTTCGAGTTGCAGTCTATTGTTGAACAACCACATCACCCCTATCGAGAGCAGCGAGGCAAGAATGCCGCCAAGCAGACCGTAGAAGAAGCCGCGCCGTATGAAAGGACGTGCGATGAAGGCGACCTTTGCCCCCACCATACGCATGGTGCGGATAGTGTCGCGCTGAGCATAGAGGGCTATGCGTATAGTACTGCTAATCAACACAACGCAGAGCAACAGGAGCAGTCCGATAAAGAAAATCAGAAACCAAGATATCTTATAGTATATGCTGTTAAGCTCCATGACAACTTTTTCCTGATATTCTACTGCCGAAACACCCTCTATCTGACTCACGTCGTGCTTGAATTGACTAATTGCATTATCATGGTTGTCAGGAAGCAAATCGGCTCGAAGATTGACCATAAATGAAGGAGTGAGCGGATTGTAGCCGAGGAAGTCGACAAAGTCGTCGCCGAGGTCTTCGGTGAAAATGCGTGCGGCCTCGTCGGACGATATATAATCCACATGCTTGACCGATGGCATGGCTTCGATAGCCTGCTTTATCCGCATGGCAGCATGCTCGTCAATGTCGGGTGCAAGACCGACACGGAAAGTGGTCTGCTCCTGCAAGTCGTGGGTTTGACGGTAGGAATGGTATTCAAGCATCATGAGCATGCCGAGCATGGTAAGCACAAGCGTGATGCTCAATACAGTGGAAGTGTGGGTGCCCCAGAGGTTTACTTTACTGTGTTTGGACATTAGACAGCGATGTTAGTTGGCCAGCATAAGGGGCATGACAAGCATCAGTACGTTTTCGACCGGCTCCCCTTCTTCGTTCTCGTTGACCGGGAATATGATACCGGCACGGCTGGGCGAGGACATCTCTATTAGTATATGCTCGGTGTTGAGATTGGAAATCATCTCGATAAGAAAACGCGCATTGAAACCGATGTCCATCTTTTCGCCGTTATACTCGCACGGCAGGCTCTCTTTGGCTTTGTTGGCGAAATCCATATCCTCAGCAGAGATGGTGAGTTCGGTCTCGTCGAGCGAGAGGCGCACCTGATAGTTGGCCTTGTTTGAGAAAAGGCTGATACGACGCAGTGTGTTGAGGAATGAAACACGGTCGATAGTGAGCCGGTTGGGGTTTTCTTTCGGGATGGCAGCCTCGAAGTTGGGGTACTTGCCGTCGACGAGACGGCAGGCGATATACATATTGTCGAAAGTGATAGCCACATTGGTGCGGTTGAAGTCGAGCGTGACATCGAAGTCCTCGCGGCGATCTTCCAAAATTCTGGTCACCAAGAGGATAGGGTTGTGCGGGAATATAAATTCGGCGACTTCGTCGGACTTGGCATCATTGCGTTTGTAGCGCACAAGCTTGTGGGCGTCGGTGGCCACGAAAGTGGAGCCTTCGGGCGTAAGCTGGCAGTAGATGCCGGTCATCTGCTGGCGCATGGTGTCGTTGCTGGCTGCGAACTCGGTTTTGTTGATAGCCGAAACAAGGGCCGAGGCTGGCATAACCACGCGAGCGGTCTCCTCAATCTGCGGCATAGCCGGGAACACGGTGGCATCCATGCCGGCGAGGTTATATGTTCCGTTGCCGCTTGCCACGGTCACAGCGTAGGTTGCGTCGTCGACCGAGATGGTAAGGGGCACATCGTCAAGGGCTTTCAACGTGTCGAGCAGAAGCTTGGCCTGGATTGCGATTTCGTTCATGCCTTCGAGCGAGGCTGTCTCGACTTCGATTTTGAGCACCATGGTGGTGTCAAGGTCGGTGGTGCGTACAGTGAGTTCACCCTGATCGAGATGAAACAGGAAACAGCTGATGATAGGCACCGTGTTGTTCTTGGTTGTAACGACTCCGCTGATAGACTGTAACTGCTTGTAAAGCACTTGACTGTTGACAATGAATTTCATATTATTGCTGTTTAGTTGTTATTTTCGAATAGATTGCAAAAATATAATTAATTGTGGTGAATGGTTTAGTTTTTTTTCAACAAAAGGTTAATAAACCGGCGCGACATGACACCTGTCCGGTTCCAAACGTACACCCTTTGCAACCAAAACAGCACGGACAGCCGCTGCTATCCGAATACCGTCAGTCCATGTTCACCTTGACGAATATAGCCTGCTGAAGGGTTATCTCCTCTCCGTTTGAAAGGTCGCGGTAGGTGTAGTGCCTATAGCAGTGGGCGGCGTTGTAGTTGTTGTTGAGGTATATGGTTCCGTCAATATGTCTGCCGATTTTCAAGATTTTGGGCGACTGATAGATTGCAATCACGTTGCCGTGGCATGTGCTGTCCTCCACTATCATGATGCTGTCGCCCAGATTGGCCGGCGAATCAAGCGATACGAGGTAGGCAAAGTCGTTCATCGACTGGCATATTTCGTAGCCCACCACGGTGCCGGAGAAAGAAAATTCGTCGTGCTGCCGGCACGATGAAAAAGCGATGGCGCAAACAAGCCCCGCAACCAAAGATGTCAAGAAAAAGCGTTTCATAACAGGAAATAATCAGAATAATCAGAGTAATCAGACCAATTACAAAAAAATCTTTCAAACACTTACGCCGTAGTCGCGCAGGGCAGCGTTGAGCGAGGTTTTCTTATCGGTACTTTCGGAGCGGTGGCCTATGATAAGTGCACAAGGCACCTGATAGTCGCCTGCCGGGAAACGCTTTGAATAAGAGCCCGGTATCACCACAGCACGGGCAGGTACTCGACCTTTGTAGTCGACGGGTTCCGAACCGGATACATCTATTATATGTGTACTGGCTGTGATGACGGTGCCAGCACCAAGCACGGCCTCGCGGCCTATGTGAGCGCCTTCGACCACTATGCAGCGGCTGCCGATGAAACAGTCGTCTTCGACTATCACTGGTGCGGCCTGAACGGGTTCCAGCACACCGCCAATACCCACACCGCCCGAAAGGTGCACCCTCTCGCCAATCTGAGCACATGAGCCCACAGTGGCCCAGGTGTCGACCATAGTGCCTGCTCCAACATAGGCTCCAATATTTACATACGACGGCATCATCACGACCCCACTGGAGAGAAAAGCACCGTAGCGCGCCACCGCAGGCGGCACGACCCGCACACCGTTGGTGTAGTAGTCGCGCTTGAGTGGAATCTTGTCATGATATTCGAACGGGCCGCATTCTACGGGTTCCATTTTACTGATCTGAAAGTACATAAGTATGGCTTTCTTCACCCACTCGTTCACCCGCCAGCCGTCATTTCCGTCGGGTTCGGCGGCGCGCACGACACCGCGATCCAGCTGTTCTATGGTACGATAGACAGCCGTGCGGCAGTCGTTTTTATCGAGCAGGTTGCGATTGTTCCATGCCTGCTCGATGAGGGTTATAAGTTCGTCTTGTGTCATAATGCATTTTTTTTATTCTGACAAAACGGTCAAACAGCACAAGCGATTGCGAAAGACGTTTTCGCCGCCCGTTCACGAAAGGGAAATAGCTGTTGGCTGTGCGTCGTTTCAAAAACAATTGCAAAGATACAATAAAAGAATCTAACAGTCGTTAAAGAAATATGAAAAAACTGATTGTATCAATCCTGATGGTCGCCGCCGTATGCGGTGTCCGTGCTCAGGACAAAGCCCTTATGGGCAGCTATGAGTCGCGACTGCAACAGCTTTTCGACCAAGTGCAGAACGCCCCGACCGACAACGAGCGATACCTGGCCAACGAACAGGCCGTAGAACTACTCGGTCAGGCCTTGGAGGAGGAAGACTCGCACAAGTGGACCTGGCATTTTTCGAACTATGTGTCTGTGCTTCGCTCGCCCGACAAGGTTTTCACCATCTTCACATGGCCGGTGGTGCGCGACAACGGCGAATACGAGTGCTTTGGATATGTGCAGGCCAAAGGCGTCGACGAGGACGACGACGATGTGTGGCGCGCCTACGTGTTGCACGACATGAGCGACGAAATCATCAACCGCGAAGAGTCGGTGCTCGATGCCGACCACTGGCTGGGCTCAGTATATCAAGAACTTATCCAAACTCAACACGACGGAAAGACCTATTACACCCTTCTGGGTTGGAACGGATGCTCGATGCTGACGCAACGCAAGGTGATAGAACCCATAACAATACATCCGCGCACAGGAAAGCCACAGTTTGGCCAAGCCCTGTTTCGCCGCGACAAGAACCGCCGCCGCATAGTGCTGGAATACACCAAGGAAGCCATGGTCTACCTCGGCTACGAACAACAGCTCAGCATATCGAAAGAGAACGTGCGCGTGAAGAAAGACGGACACATGGTGAGCCAACAGGTGACCCACGAGACCAAAGAGCAGATGATCATTTTCGACGAGATTGAGCCGCAAGTGGCCGGAATGGAAGGTCTGTTTCAGTACTATGTGCCGTCGGGTCGCGAAATGGCCTATGTTTTTGTGAACGGACGCTGGGATTTGCGCGAGGAAGCACAAGGGCGGCTCACCGACAAAAAACTCAACAAAGAGTTCAAGCCGATCGAAAAAAAGAAGCCGGCCTATCAGATTGAAAACTGAGACCACACGATAAAACACCACATTGTTATATCGTGACAACGTAAAAACGGAAAAAAGACAACCACACAATTGCGTGACAAAAAAACGCGACACGACGTGTCAGCCACAATGCTTGAAAAAATAAACACTCCCGCCGACCTGCGGCGGTTAAACCGCAAGAATCTGCCGCAGCTGGCCGACGAATTGAGGCAGTTCATCATAGAGACCATCGCCACGCACCCAGGCCATCTGGCCTCATCGCTCGGCGTGGTGGAACTCACGGTGGCTCTGCACTACGTGTTCAACACCCCCGACGACAAACTCATCTGGGATGTCGGACATCAGGCCTACACGCACAAGATAATCACCGGACGGCGCGACCGTTTTCACACCATACGCACAAAAGGCGGCATCAGCGGTTTCCCAAAAATGAGCGAGAGCGACTACGACGCCTTCGGCACCGGACACTCGTCGACCTCCATATCGGCGGCACTGGGAATGGCGGTGGCATCAAAACTGCAAGGCGAAAAGGGACGCCAGCACATAGCCATCATAGGCGACGGCTCGATGACCGGCGGCGAAGCCTTCGAAGCACTGAACAACGTGGCAGTCACAAAGTCGAACATTCTGGTGATACTCAACGACAACGGCATTTCAATCGACAAGTCAGTGGGAGGATTGAGCCGCAGTCTGGTGCATATCACCGCCTCGCCCCGCTACAACCGTTTCCGCGAAGCCGTATGGCGCCGCTTGGGCGGCGACAGCGACCGCAAGAGCCGCAGCCGCAACTTCTTCCGCAAAGTGCTGTTTCTTGTCAAATCGGCCCTGCTCAAAGAAAACAACTTGTTCGAGTCGCTTGGTTTGCGCTATTTCGGCCCTATCGACGGACACGACCTGGATGAGCTGGTCACCGTGCTCGACCGCATGAAACGTCTCAAGGGTCCCAAACTGCTGCACATAGTCACCAAAAAGGGCAAAGGCCTGCTCGAAGCCGAGCGCAACCCAATTGAATATCACGCCCCAGGCAAGTTCGACGCCGCCACGGGCAAAAAAATCACCAGCGAACACTGCGCTACCAAACCGCCTAAATACCAAGATGTATTCGGACAAACGATTATCGAGCTGGCCGAACGCAACCCCAAGATAGTGGGCATTACGCCGGCCATGCCGACAGGCTGCTCGCTCAACCTGATGATGGAGCGTATGCCCGACAGGGCATTCGACGTGGGGATAGCCGAGCAGCACGCCGTGACGTTTGCCGCCGGTCTCGCCTCGCAGGGCATGGTGCCGTTCTGCAATATTTACTCGTCGTTTATGCAGCGTGCCTACGATCAGGTAATCCACGACGTAGCCCTTCAGGGCTTGCCCGTGGTGCTATGCCTTGACCGCGCTGGGCTGGTGGGCGAAGACGGAGCCACACACCACGGAGTGTTCGACTTGGCCTGCCTGCGCCCAATTCCGAACCTTACCATTTGCTCGCCTTTAGACGAGCGCGAGCTGCGTAACATGATGTACACGGCGCAATTGCCAGGCCACGGTCCCGTGGTGATACGCTATCCGCGCGGTGCGGCAGAACACAGCGACTGGCATACGCCGTTTGACGAACTTGAGACCGGCAAGGGACGCTGCTTGCGACGCGGCGATCAGGTGGCCATACTATCGCTTGGACCGCTCGGCAACCGCGCACTCCACGCCGCTGACCGGCTGAAACAGAAAGGTGTGTCGGCAGCTGTTTACGACATGCGTTTCCTGAAACCTATCGACACCGAGATACTCGACTACGTCATCTCGGCCCGTTTCAGCAAAGTGGTCACGGTTGAGGACGGCGTAGCAAAAGGCGGTCTCGGCTCGGCCGTGGCTGAATATTTCGAACAGAAACACTGCCCCACCCCTGTGACCATTCTGGGCGTACCGGACAGGTTTGTGGAACATGGCTCCGTCAGCGAACTTTACCAAATGTGCGGTTTGGATGTGGAAGGAATAGTGGATGCGGCACTGTAAAGCGTCCAGACAGCAACAATCGGCACAGGCGTTTTGTTTTTACCGTTTTTTTCGCTTTTTTTTTGCGAAATCAAAAAAAATATTACTTTTGCGAGCGAAACACACCGTTAAATTTTCCACACACGTTTGTCGGGGGCTATTGTTGATCAACTAATTATTCAACAAAAGTCACTATGAAACTTCACGGGAAAAACTTGATTGTTACGGGCGGTGCATCGGGCATCGGCAGGATTATGGCACGCATGGCACTGCAAAAGGGTGCAAAATGCGTGGCAATATGGGATATAAGCGACAAGAACATCGCCGACACCATGGCCGAACACCAGTCGTACGGAAACATAAGGGCCTACAAGGTCGACGTGTCGTCGTCGCAGATGGTTGCCGACACCTACGCACAGGTGCTGCACGATATCGGACAGGTAGACATTGTGATACAATGTGCCGGCATCGTAACATCGAACAACACGTTCAACAACAACACAATAGACGAGATTGACCGCACGATGACCATCAACGCCATCGCACCCATGTATGTTGGGCTGTGTGCGTTGAAGGACATGGTGGAGCGCGACAACGGACATGTGGTAACCGTCACATCCGCCGCCGGCATGCTTTCGATGCCGAAGATGAGCATCTATGCGGCAAGCAAATGGAGCGCGATAGGCTGGAGCGACTCGGTGCGGCTGGAACTCAAGCGGATGAAAAGCCACGTGCGAGTCACCACGGTGGCACCCTATTTCATCAACACAGGCATGTTTGACGGGGTGCGGTCGAAGGTGTTCCCAATACTCGACCCCGAGAAAACGGCTGCCAAAATAATCAAGGCCGTCGAGAAAAACAAAGACTTCGCAGGCATCCCCTTCTCATTCCACTTCATACGCCTGATGGAAGGTATGCTGCCGCAAGCGGTATTCGACTGGTTCTACGGCGACGTGTTCGGCATATACAACGTGATGGACCACTTCACTGGCCGAAAAAAACAGTGAGCCGTAAATACGATTTTAAAGCATATTCACCTCAACCGATTTCAAACCATGCAACTGGAAAACACAAGCATTGAGCGCATGGATGCCATCCTTGCCTCGCAGAAGAAATATTTCCGCAGCGGAGCCACACGCGACGTGAAATTCCGCAAACAGCAACTGAAAAAACTGCTACGCGCAATGGACGAGCACGAGAAAGAGCTGGCCGACGCGCTTTGGACCGACCTGCACAAATCGTACGAGGAGGCCTATCTGACCGAACTCTCGATAGTGAAAGCCGAGCTGCGCGGCGCGATAAGGCATGTTGCGAAATGGGCACGCCGCGAACTGCACGCATCGCCCATAACCATTTTCGGGTCGAGCAGCTATGTGGTCAAGGAACCGCTGGGCTGCGCGCTGATTGTGTCACCGTGGAACTATCCTGTACAGCTGTTGCTCAACCCGCTGGTGGGCGCGATAGCATCGGGATGCACGGCAGTGCTGAAACCCTCGCCATACGTGCCTCACGTGTCGCTGGCTATAGAGAATATGATAAAAAGCACCTTCGACGAGCAATATATAGCTGTGGCACAGGGCAACCGCGATGTGAACGGGCACCTTTTCAGGATGAAGTACGACATGATTTTCTTCACAGGCAGCCCTGCGCTGGCACGCACCGTAGCCGCAGCCGCAGCAGAGAACCTCGTGCCGATGGTGCTGGAACTTGGCGGCAAGAGCCCCTGCATCATCGACAAAGGGTGCGACATCAAGCTGGCGGCACTCCGCACGGCTTGGGGCAAGACACTCAATTCGGGCCAG
>CAJONE010000051.1 GCA_905235855.1 uncultured Bacteroidales bacterium | reverse complement strand
ATCATGCCCGCCGATTACCGACAGGGCTATGCCGCCAACGGTCACCGCCATACCAAGTAAAGCCACAGGGCGCATACGCTCGCCGAGCAGCAGCCATCCAAAAACAGCCGCCGTGGGTGCCGAAAGTGTCATGAAAAGCTGCCCCATACGCGAACCGATATAGATATAACCCTGCATAAGGCAATAGTCGCCAACAACATAGCCCACCACACCCGAAAGCAGGAGCCACCCCCACGTACCGGTGTCGGCATAGCGTGGCCAAGGGACGCCCATCGTGAGCCACAGCGTGAGCCACAGAAGAACGAGCGACATGGTCATACGCACTATGTTCAGAGGCAGAGAGCCCATACGCCTCGAGCCGACCTCGGCAAACAAGGCCGTGACCGTCCACGAGACGGCCACAAACAGCGAAATCAATTCACCTGCATAACGCATTGTAACGGCTATCTGCAAAAAACTACAATCTAAATAACAAGAAACCGAAAGTATTATTTTGCCGGTCAAAGAGCGAACTTCTGACGCAATCGCACATCATACTGTTGTACAGACATTTGTTTTTAAAAACAAACACAAATCCGCTGTTCGTGCCGCATGACGGTGACAAATCAAAAGACAAATGTACACACATACATAATAATAATGCGAAAAAAATGTTATTTTTGCAACTATGAAAAGAATAATTGCAGTATCCATTATAATATTGGCCATAAATGCATTAAGTGGCTGCAACGGCACAGAGAAATTAGTAAAGAGCAACGATTTCGACGCCAAATACACAGCCGCGATGAAATATTACGAGCAAGGGCGATACAGCAAAGCGATACAGCTCTTCGAAAACCTCTCGCTTCACTATCGCGGACGCGACTATTCGGAAAACATATCGTGGTACTACGGACAGTCGCTCCTGAAAGAGAAAGACTACTACACGGCAGCCTATCAGTTCAAGAATTTCGCACGGCAGTTCCCGTACAGTCGCAACGCTGAGGAGGCGATGTTCCTATCGGCCTACTGCAAGTATCAGGACTCACCCTCCTACACCCTCGACCAAAGCGCAACCAAAGAGGCTATTGCCGAAATGGAACAGTTTGTGGACAAATATCCGCAGTCGGTGCATATACCGGAAGTGAACGGCTACCTCGACGAGCTGCGCAACAAACTGATGCTTAAGGACTACGAAATAGCCTATGGCTACTACAAGATTGAGTCGTATCACGCGGCATACGTGGCGCTTCAGCATTTCCTGAACTATTATCCCGACTCTGACAAACGCGAAGACGCCATGTACTACATGCTGAGAGCGGGCTACGAATACGGCATAAACAGCCGCGAGGACAAAATGAAAGAGCGTCTGCAGCAGGTTGTCAACGATTTCGAGAATTTCTCGACATCGTTCTCCAATTCGAAATATATAACCAATGCACAAATGATATACACAAAATGCCGCTCGGCATTGGCAAAACTCGAAAACACATCCAAAACAAACAAATAAACATCATAATGGAATCCAAGAATCCGAAAGAAGCGACCGTGAACGCCGTTCGCAAAAACAAAGTCACCAACACCACCATTACACGCAACACCAACGACTTCAGCCAGCAAACGGGCAATATCTACGAGACGGTGGCCATGCTCACAAAACGTGCCAACCAACTGGCCGTGGAGGAGAAGAAAGAACTGCACAAAAAAATAGAGGAGTTCTCAACGGGGGGCGACACGATGGATGAGATGTTCGAAAACCGCGAGCAAATCGAGATAGTGCGCCACTACGAGCAGATGCCGAAACCTGTATTGGTGGCGACACAGGAATACCTCGACCACGAAATCTACTATCGCAATCCCGCCAAAGAGGACAAGGAGCAGCAAGAGATCGAGGCTCTCGAAAACGAGATGATAGCGAAAAAGAAATAGGCGGCAGTCAGCAGTTCTGCAGTTTCACTGACTATGCGCATTGTCATCGGAATAACGGGAGGCATTGCAGCCTACAAAGTGCCGGAACTCGTGCGCCTTTTCCGCAAGGGGGGGCACGAGGTACAATGTGTGGCCACCGCCCACGCTCTTAATTTTGTCACGCCGCTGACGCTTGAAACGCTGTCGGGGCGACGGCTCTACAGCGACCTCTTTGCCCCGGCCAACGAACACAGCACCGAACACGTGTCGCTCAAAGACTGGGGCGACATTATGATAGTGGCGCCGGCCACAGCCAACATCATTGGCAAGATGGCCTGCGGCATTGGCGACGACGCTCTCTCGACACTACTGTTGGCCTTTGGCGGAAAGCCGATATACGTTTGCCCTGCGATGAACACGCAAATGATGGAAAACGCGGCGGTGGAACGCAACATCGGCACACTGAAGGGCTGGGGCGTCAGAATCATCGAGCCTACAGAAGGCGAACTGGCCTGCGGCGCCGTGGGCAAAGGAAGAATGGAGGAGCCGGAACGGATATACGACATTGTGGTCAATGGCCAGATGTCTAATGCCAATGGCCGACTTTCGGACAAACAAGTGCTTGTCACGGCTGGCCCCACCTACGAGCGCATAGACTCGGTACGGTTTATCGGCAACTATTCGTCGGGCAAGATGGGTTTTGCTCTGGCCGAAGAATTCGCACGGCGCGGTGCGAAGGTTGCGCTGGTGAGCGGGCCGACGTCACTCACGGTCAACCACAGGGGCATAGAACGCATCGATGTGGAATCGGCACAGCAGATGTATGAAGCCTGTATGGAACGGTTTGAAAACTGCGACGTGGCCGTGCTTTCGGCAGCGGTGGCAGACTACCGACCGGAACAGGCCTACGATGGCAAAATGAAAAAAAAAGGCGACAGCGGAATGGTTATCCGGCTGGTGCAAACACCCGACATACTTGCCACACTCGGCAAACGCAAAGGCGAGGGACAGCTATTAGTAGGGTTCGCTCTGGAAACCACTAACGAGATGGCATACGCACAGGAGAAACTGCAACGCAAGGGGCTCGACATGATAGTGCTGAATTCGCTGCGCGACAAAGGAGCTGGCTTCGGCACCGACACCAACAAAGTTACCATAATCGACCGTCAAGGGAAGGCCACCGAAGGGGGACTTAAGAGCAAAGCCGACGTGGCGAAAGACATAATCGATGCCATCGAATCGAGAATGGTACAATAATTTTCAATTGTATTTTCACTGGCCACAGGTCACTAATCACCAAAACTTTGAAGGCGCTCAGCATAACATCTATCATCCTGTCTGGCATCGCGCTGATTGCGATTGCGGGGACTTTGTTTATTTTCGCCGCCCAAAAAGAGCCGCCACACGAAATCCACAAACAGGCGATACAGCACAACTACCATATCTTTGCGCCACCGATTCCGGACAGCGTCACGTTCTGCGGTGAACCGCTTCCGATGGACACCTATTACGTGCGCGAAGCGCTCGACCGCGAACTGATAGTGAACATGTACGGCCACACGAACATGATACTCTGGATGAAACGCTCGGCAAGAGTGTTTCCAGTCATCGAACCGATACTGAAGAAAAACGGAGTGCCGTCCGACATGAAATATCTGTGTGTGGCCGAGAGCGGTCTGGCAAACGTCACCTCACCTGCCAAAGCGCAGGGCTACTGGCAGTTTATCGAATCGACGGGCAAAATATACGGACTTGAGATAAATGCCGACATCGACATGCGTAACGACCTTGAAGCCTCGACCGAGGCGGCTTGCCGATACCTAAAGACGCTATACAACCATCTGGGCAGCTGGTCGGCGGCGGCGGCGGCCTACAACTGCGGCGAAGCAGGGCTGTCGAAACGTATGGGGCAGCAGTCGACGAAAACTTACTACGACACACGCCTGAATAGCGAAACCGCGCGCTATGTCTACCGCATCGTGGCTATAAAACTGGTCATGCAACACCCGCAAGATTTCGGTTTCCAGCTGCGCAAATGCGACCTCTACCCTACCATACCGTACACCACCGCCACTCTCAGCGGACAGAACGTCGACCTGTACGAATTCGCCAAGAAAAACGGCACGTCGTACAAAATGCTACGCGAGCTGAACCCCTGGCTGAACAACGACAAGATAGCGAACAAAGGCAACAAAAACTACACTGTGCGCCTGCCGGCTCAAGAGGGTACAAGCCTGAAAGCCATTCTGAAAAAAGACAACAAATCGACAACAGTGGTACATCGGTTCTGAACATTATTCATACTGCCCGATTGCAAGAATCAGCAGAATTTACTGTAATTCAAACCATGACTTCCAGATCTTGAAAAACAATAGAAAGAACATACTTGAAGTGTTGGGCGCACGTGTCCACAACCTGCAGAACGTAGACATCACACTGCCGCGCAACCGGCTTGTGGTCTTCACTGGCTTGAGCGGAAGTGGCAAGTCGTCGCTCGCTTTCGACACCATCTATGCGGAAGGGCAACGCCGCTACATGGAGACATTCTCGGCTTATGCACGCAACTTTATCGGCAACATGGAGCGTCCGGATGTGGATCGCATTGACGGACTGAGCCCTGTCATCTCGATTGAACAGAAGACCACCAACAAAAACCCGCGCTCGACGGTGGGCACGGTGACGGAGATCTACGACTTTGTACGTTTGCTCTACGCGCGGATAGCGGATGCCTACTCGCCGACAACGGGCAAAAAGATGGTAAAGCTCACAGAGGAGCAGATTCTCGACATTATACACAACGACTACGCGGGACAGGAGATTGTTGTCCTTGCGCCGCTTGTGCGCCGACGCAAGGGGCACTATCGCGAACTCTTCACCCAGGTGGCGAAAAAAGGATTCCTTCGGGTACGCGTGGACGGCGAGATAAAAGAACTGACCTACAACATGCAGGTGGACCGCTACAAAATACACGACATCGAGCTTGTGGTCGACCGTCTGCGGGTGAACGAGCGCAGCGAAACTCGCTTGCGCGAGGCGGTTAAGACCGCTTTCAAGCAGGGCAAGGGGGTGATGATGCTGCTCACCCGGCAAGGGACAACAGACAATGTGCGCTACCTCAGCCGCCTGCTTATGGACACCGACACTGGCGAGTCGTTTCCCGAACCGGAACCCAACACCTTCTCGTTTAATTCGCCCTACGGTGCATGCCCGCGCTGCAACGGCTTGGGGGAGGTGACAGAGATTGACCTCAAGAAGATAATACCCGACGACAGCAAGAGCATCCGAGGAGGAGCTTTCGAGGTCATCGGCAAATATAGCCCCACCAACTATTTCTACCGTCAGCTGGAGACGCTGGGACGAAGCTATGGATTTTCGATCGACGACGCGCTCAGGGACTTTCCGGCAGAGGCTCTGAACGCCATTCTCTACGGCACAAGCGACTACAGCGGGATGAGCGACGGCACGATGGGATTCCAGGGGTTGGTGAACTACATACAGGAGCTGGCTGCGGACGAGACGTCAGTGGGGCTGCAGAAATGGGCCAACGGTTTCATGAACCTCACGACCTGCCCTGACTGCCACGGGCTGCGGCTGAAAGAGGAGTCGCTCTGTTTCCGCATTGACGGCAAGAACATAGGCGAGGTGGCGAGCATGGATCTGTATGAACTGTACGACTGGGCATCGGGACTTGAAGACAAACTCGAAGGGAACAAGAGAGCCATAGCTCACGAGATACTTCGCGAGATTGAGACGCGCACGAAGTTCATGATAGACGTGGGGATTGGCTACCTGTCGATGAACCGTGCCTCGAAGACTCTATCGGGGGGCGAGAGTCAGCGCATACGGCTGGCGACGCAGATGGGTGCTCGGCTGGTGAATGTGCTCTACATTCTCGACGAGCCGTCGATTGGCTTGCACCAACGTGACAACCGCAAGCTTATCAACGCGCTGCAGGGGCTGCGCGACATTGGCAACAGTGTCATTGTGGTGGAGCACGACCGCGACATGATACTCAGTGCCGACTATGTGGTTGACATCGGACCGGGAGCGGGTGTGCACGGGGGCAAGGTAATCTTTGCTGGAACACGAGAGGAGTTGCGCAACGGGAAAACAAAATCCCTCACTCTCGATTATCTCAGACGCGAGAAAGACATTGTCATCCCTAAACGCCGCCCGATGAACGACTGCAAACATCTGGTGCTTGAAGGGGCTACGGGCAACAACCTGAAGGACGTGACCTTGGATTTGCCGCTGGGACGGTTTGTCTGTGTGACGGGTGTGAGCGGCAGCGGCAAGTCGTCGCTCATCAACGCGACGCTGCACCCGACACTGAGCCAGTATTTCCACCATTCGCAGGCGCGCCCCCTACCCTACCGCGCGATTTACGGCATCGAGAACATAGACAAGGTGATCGAGATCGACCAGTCGCCGATAGGACGCAGTCCGCGCAGCAATCCGGCTACCTACGTGGGAGTGTTCGACGAGATACGCCAGCTCTTCGCGGGTCTGCATAGTGCAAGGATTCGCGGCTACAAGGCGGGGCGCTTCTCGTTCAACGTGAGCGGCGGTCGCTGCGAAAACTGCAAGGGTGCAGGTGTGCGCACCATCGAGATGAATTTCCTACCCGACGTCTATGTGAACTGCGAGATGTGCAATGGCAAGCGCTACAATCGCGAGACTCTCGAGATACGCTACAAGGGCAAGAGCATAGCCGACGTGCTGGAGATGACAATCCACGATGCGGTGGAGTTTTTCGAACCGATGCCCAAGATACACCGCAAGCTGAAGACCATCGAAGATGTGGGGCTCGGCTACATCACGCTCGGCCAGTCGGCTACCACGCTATCGGGCGGCGAGGCGCAGCGCATAAAGCTCGCCACCGAACTCGCCAAACCAGAAACGGGCAACACGCTATATATATTGGACGAGCCGACCACGGGACTTCACTTCGACGACATACGTGTGCTGCTCGACGTGCTGCAGCGTCTGGTGGATCGTGGCAACAGTGTGCTGGTGATCGAGCACAATATGGACGTGATAAAGGTGGCCGACTGGATAATAGACATGGGGCCCGATGGAGGCAAGAAAGGCGGCGAGATAGTCTTCGCCGGGACGCCGGAAGCCATAGCGAAACAAAAAGACAGCTTCACGGGACGGTATCTGAAAGAGGAGCTGGAAGAGAGCGGCAAAGTACTATAACATTCTACAAATAGATACGAACTAAAGCGGGATTCAATGATCCCGCTTTGTTTGTGTACAATTTCATACTTATTTGAGGAAAACCTATGTATTAGTCCACCTCTAAAAATAGTTCAACGCCCCATGCCATCCATTATCCCAAAGGGGGGGAGAACGGTCAAAACAATGTATATTTGTAACACATGAAATATCCCAGACGGTTTGTGGTCGCCCTGTCAGTGAACCCGCAGCACTACGTTCAACCCTTTCATAACGGATACAATCCCAGCCATCCTTCACCAACTTGTCAAACACAGCCATATCATCAACTTTATAGTAAACAACACAGCATGGTAACCCTTTTGTTCTGTCGATTGCAGCTATCCATTTAAACGGACTTCCTTGACTTTGAAGTCATTTATCAGAAACTCTCTCTTGACACTATCCACTGCCTCACCATCAATTGTCCCAACATACCATCCGTCAGGGCAGAGCAAATGTTCACCCGTGCATGCAGCAATACACGCAGTCACATCTCACACATCCCCCATTTTCTTACAGGTAAATATGCATCTTGCAATACATTTTTGCAAATCTATGCTTATTGTATCATTCATATATTCCGACAACCTGCTGGCAACAGAATCCATCAGTTTCCCTGTCCGTGGCAGAACTTCTTTCGTGCATTCTTATAAAAAAAATACCCCGAAATAAACAAAAAAGCGAGATTTGACTACCCGGCTTTTTCTTATCTGCTTATGGACTTGTTTTTAGGCAGCCAAAAGATGAGCTTCTTCAGGACATTTACATCAACCATTTGTCATACTTTCGACTTCTGCAGTGCGTCATACCAGGCTGCGGCGTTCTCCTGCTTCAGCCAGCAACAGTTTTCTTTACCCACATATTCCGCTCCAAG
The DNA here is from genome assembly GCA_905235855.1 of uncultured Bacteroidales bacterium. Classification (GTDB taxonomy): domain Bacteria; phylum Bacteroidota; class Bacteroidia; order Bacteroidales; family P3; genus Colimorpha. Next base: position 2,853 of record CAJONE010000051.1, on the reverse strand, counting down.
AGTTCCACGCAAGGCACATCCCGAACAGAAAACAGCCCGCTCACAGTCGCCACATGTCGCAGGCGAAGGAGACCGCAATTGTGCCGACAGCGCACACAACGGATTGCCAAACACCTCCTCAAGCGGCTGGCAGAGCACGTTGCCTATAACACCGATTGTCTCGCCATACGATGCGCAAAGCCTCACGTTGCCGTCGGGCGCAAGTACGAAATTAGTGTGACCAGCACCGCAACCGCCCGGATCATATATGCGTTTAGTATTATTTTCCGATGTGAGGTCAAGAAAATCCTTGTATCGCTCAATAAGATAAAGTTCCTTGTCGTAGGCTTCTTTCTGTGAAACGCTGGTCCAGAGTGTTTGTTCCTTGGGGGCTCTTCCCAAGGGCATAATTGGGGTGTAGGCGAATTTGCGGGCTCCCAGTTCGCGAGCGGCAAGAAGTGTTGCCTCGATGTCTGACCAGTTGCGTTCATCGACTGCCATCGAAGCTCTCACAAGAAAACCTTTGCCCGATAGCAGGCGTATGGCATTTTTGATGCGGGATGCGGCACCTTTGACAGCGGAACGTCGGTCGAGCTCGTCGTCGCGCCACGAGTCAAAACTTACGGAAAAAAGCACTTTGTCCTTGAACGGTAGGAGCATCTCCGTGAACGGTTCATCGACAAAAAAGCCGTTGGTGAGAATGGAAACCAAACTAAGCTCTTGAATGCACGCTGTTGCAATCTTTTCAAATTCGGGGTGCATAAGCGGTTCGCCACCAGTAATCTCGACAAGTTTCAAGCCGCGCTCGGCCATCTGCTTGACGAGACGGACGATGGCGTCGCCATCCATATACGTGTCGTTTGCGGTGGGCGATGCCTCACGGTAGCAATAGTAGCAGCGGAAGTTGCAGCGTTTTGTAAGCTCAAGGTGAATACCCTCAGGGTAGAATATTCCACTCTCATCAATAATATCTCCATGTTCCAAAATGGGTTTCTGGCAGGCCACAAGCCTTTTCTGAAAGCAAAGTTGACTTATACCAAGGAGAGCCATTGTCCGCTCTTCATCAGTGAGAGACAAATCAATTACAACCCTTTCGATGGCATCATAAAGAACGTGACCATCCACAAAACTGCAGAATACGCGATATATGGAATGAAATCTTAAGTCTTGCTCCGTCAGGGCATATCAGCAAGCCCTGTGTCTGGTAAATGTAAAAGCTGCATCCAACTGGAATACTTATGAACAATTCATTTTTATCCATCTCATTATTTATGAGAAAAAAGCGGGATTAAATCCCGCTTTTCAACTTGTAGGTACAGGTGGGTTATTTTTCTTTACGCTTATAATTAGAATAGAATGAATACAACAGCATTCCATGACAAAACACAAAACCATACATGACAAACCACAGACAGATATCCCATTTTTCGCTTAAATTGTCGACCCCAACTGACAATATCACTATGAGAACCATAAACAACAGGCCAATCAAACTTACAATATTCACTTTCTTGAAAATCGGTTTGAACTCTTCAGACACAGCAAATTCGCTCCTACGGCTCCACCATAACAAAGGAACACAAATGCCGGCAATAATCGCTGGAAGGGCAATCCAAAAATCCTTCTTTGAACAGTCTGCATTCAAAAGTATTACCCAAAGCGCAATGCCTAATGCTCCTATACAAGATTCGAAAATAGCTCTTTTTTTCATTGCATGATAAATTTATTGTGAAACTGAAAATGATCTATACATCAATAAAATAATTAAAAACTGTCAGCCAGCGAGACTATGCCAGTAATGCCCATAATTCCGACACCTGCATTTAGTTCTCCACAAACAGCACAAAGTGCACATATTGCACACGCCGGACACGAAGACATCGCCATTTCTGTAGGCGCATACAAATTTGCGGTTAGAGCTGGTGTGAGTTTTTTCATCACCCCACTGGTGTTTTTTAAAACTATGTTATGCTTTTTCATTAGGTCTTCAAGGCTGACCTACTTGTCTTTGTCCTTGTTTGTAAAAACGTCCAATATCACCTCGGTAGCTTCTTTGTAGAATTTGTCAAACTTCTCTTTCGGAAGATAGTTTACATTTTTTTCATACGGAATGTATTACATAATTTATTGATTTTTAACCATGCCCTCAAATCATGGTGAGAGGGCTTCACCACTCGCATAATGCAAAGATAACAAAACTTATGAAATAGTAAATAACTTTTTTCGTTTTTGCTTGTTTCTCATACATTCACACCACTGTAAAACAATCAGTCGGGCCACGATGCGGAAATTACAGGCCACAGAACGCTAATATTTAACTAATCAGTGATATAGCCGAACTGGCGCAACGCGCGGTCGCTGTTGCGCCAGTCTTTTAATACCTTCACGTAAAGGTTGAGGAAGCAGCGCTTGCCGGTGAAGGCCTCGATGTCCTTGCGTGCCTCAACGCCCACTTTCTTGATGGCCATGCCTTTGTGACCGATGACAATCTGCTTCTGAGTCTCGCGCTCGACATATATCACCGCCGAGATGTTGTCCACACCCTCCTTCTCCTCGTAGCTCTCCACGCTCACCTCGCAGCTGTAGGGTATCTCCTTCTGGTAGAAGCGCAACAACTTCTCGCGTATGATCTCGCTCACGAAGAAGCGCATCGACTTGTCGGTCAGCTCGTCCTTGGGGAAGTAGGGCGGGTTTTCGGGCAGCTGTTTGAGGATACAGTCGAAGATGGCCTCGATGTTGAAGCGCTCGGTGGCGGAGGCGGGGATGACGGTGGCTCGCGGAATCTGACGCTGCCAGTAGTTTATCATGTTGGCGACGGTGGCCTGGTTGGAGAGGTCGATTTTGTTTATGACCAGAATGACTGGCACATCGGAC
>CAJONE010000050.1 GCA_905235855.1 uncultured Bacteroidales bacterium | reverse complement strand
GAAGGCCGCGCCGATCAGCCGCAGCATGAGCGCCTCGTCATGCGCCTGAACGGGCTTTTCGTCATACAGCCGGATGCTGAGCAGCGTGCTCTCGACATGCGGCGGCGGCGTAAAGGCCTCGGGCGGCAGCGTCATGAGCACCTCGGGACGGCCGAAGTATTGAACCGTCGCGGCCAGCGCGCACCAGCTTTTCGCGCGACGTGATGCCCGCGTTGCGATAGTCGAAATAGTCGTCCAACAGGTTGGTGGAGAGGTGTGCACACACCACCCCGACCAGTGCCATTGCGGCGCACAGCCAGTTGCCGTTGCCCTTTTCGGCAAACGCCATACAAACGGCCACAACCGTTGGTATCACGCTTTGAGGCAGCGCCTGTGGGCGGGCGTTCATAAACCAGAAACCAAATTTGCTCATCACAATAAAAACGCTTCGAAACCGTTAAAATTGTACAATTCAACAAACAATAGCCATGAAATCAATCTTCCGTATATCAGCAGTGGCTGTGCTGGGGTTTCTCGTCGCTGCGTGCGGTTCAAAGCTTCGCAGCATATCTTTTGTGTCGGAGCAGGTCACTATTGAGGTTGGCGACACATATCAGATTGCTGTCGCCGTATTGCCCGACGATGCCGACTTCGTAGCTTTGTGGTCCTCCTCCAATCCCTCCGTGGCGAGCGTAGACGAAAAGGGGCTTGTGGTGGCCAATGCCATCGGTACGTGCAAAGTGACCGTCGATGCCGACGGGAAGACCGCTACTTGCGACATCACGGTTGTCGAGGCGGCCGACATACCTGGTGCCGATGTGAACGTGACCGAATATGGTGCCATAAACAGCTATTTCTCGATAGGCGCCAACCGTCAGGTGCAGTTCTCGCGTGGCAACCTGCAATACAAGGCATCGACCGGCACATGGCGCTTCGCCACGGCTCAGTGGCTATGCCGCGGACTCGACAACCAGTATATCTCGGCCACGACCGACCGTTGGATTGACCTCTTCGGCTGGGCCACAAGCGGCAGCAGCAGCGGTGCGGTGGCCAACCAGCCTTACGCGACCGACCCCGACGACTCCCACTACATTGTGGGCGGAGACATATCGTGCGACATCACCGGCACTTATGCTCGCGGCGATTGGGGACGCACCAACCATATCCAGGACTATGAGCTGCGCTCTGGCTATTGGCGTGTACTCACCGCCGAGGAGTGGCAGTATCTTCTGTCTGACGAGGGAGAGCGGTCAAATCGTTGGGGACTTGCCACCATCAACGGCGTATTCCATGGTTTGGTTCTCATTCCCGACCAGTGGTCTGCACCTTCCGAGGTTGGCTTCACCAGTCGGGCTCCGCAGGGATTCAACACTAACAAGTACAACTACCGCGAGTGGATGGAGATGCAGGCCAGCGGTGCGGTTTTTCTGCCGGCAGCCGGTGTGCGCGACGGACAGACATCCGAAAGTGTCAATCTTGAAGGCTACTACTGGTCCGCCACTGCCGACGGCAATGCGGCACACGCCATTTATGTCGGCAACGAGACCGTCTCGGCTTTGATTTCACGCTACCGTCATCTTGGTCTCTCTGTCCGTCTGGTCATCGACCGCTCGTCGGTGTCTGGCCTGTAGATCTCAAACGGGTGTAAGTCGTAAACGGCGGGATATGTGATGTGTGCATAAAGCGTGTTTTGTCGCACAAAAGCAATAAAAAGACATGAAACAGAAATACTACGTTGTGTGGCAGGGCAACCATCCTGGCGTTTATGACAGTTGGGAGCGTTGCCAGTCGCAGATAAAGGGGTTTGCCAATGCCAAATACAAGTCGTACAAGACCCGAGAGGAGGCCGAGGCTGCCTTTCAGCGTCCGTACGAGGAGTGCATAGGCAGGCCTGCAAACACTGATTCGCTGGGCATGACCGTTGTCAGACCCTCCAACGTTGCGCCGCCGGTTATAGACAGCATCGCCGTAGACGCCGCCTGCAGTGGCAATCCGGGTGTGATGGAATACCAAGGCGTTTATGTCGCTTCGCGCACACAGTTGTTCCACTACAAATACCCGGTCGGGACAAACAATATCGGCGAGTTTCTCGCGCTGGTTCACGGACTTTCCTATCTCAAGAAGCACAACCTCAACCAGATCCTGTACACCGACTCGGTCAATGCCATAAACTGGGTTAGGCAAAAAAAGTGCAAGTCAAAACTGGTTCGCGACCAGCGCACCGAGGCTCTCTGGCAGTATGTCGAGCGAGCAGAGGCATGGCTCCGCAGCAACACCTACAACACCGAAATCCGCAAGTGGGACACCCCCAATTGGGGCGAAATCCCCGCCGATTTCGGCAGAAAATAGATGATGGGGACAGAGTATTTCTTTTAGTAGTGTTTCGTTTCAACCGCGGTTGTCGTGATTGTCGCCCGCCACATGTAGCACAATCCAAATCAGCAGGGGCGAGAAAACAAATGATAGAAGCACCCACACGGCAGCATCGCGATGACGTTTTTTGCCATCCGTATGGTAATGCCAAAATATATGTAGTAGAGAAAAACCAGTACAGCCACGGCACACAGCACATATAGCGCCGTTTGCCACACACTTTGGTTAACTACGAAAAATCCTGTCTTCATCTTTTGTCTTTCATATCGTGGCCAGTTCGAGACGGCTCCAGCCGTCGGTGTTTGTGTCGTTTTCAATCATTCCTCCAGAGTAGTGATAGCTTTCTCCGGTCTGTATCAGTACGCCTACGGCTCTTGAAAACCCGTGTGTGGGCGTGCTGTCGGCGGCTAGATGCAGCAGCGCCGTCTGCTCGTCGTCGGACAATCCTTCAATTTGTTGTATCTTTTGCCGCAATGCGGCTCGGTCAATTTTCGGCATTTGTGTCTTGCCCTTACGGGGTGTGTTGATATTATGCTGGTTGTCGGAAAGCGATGCCTGCGGCTATGTGTGTTTGCCCTTTGGGGCGGTTGTCGGCGGTTGCCTATAGAGAATTACAGGCAGGAACTCAGTAATTCGAGTACTTCGGCAGTGGTTGGGGTGTGGTAGCCGCCAATTTTGTTTACGCTCTCGGCTATAAGTGGCAGCATCTCTTCGGTGCAGCCTACCTCGCTCAGGCGACGCGGGATGCCCAGCTCGTCGATGAACCGACTGAGGCAGTCGATACCTTCGGTGGCTATCTGCTCGTCGCTCTTGTCCGTTGCATCCACGCGCCACACGTTTTTGGCGTAGCGCACAAAACGGTGCAGGCCGTAGGACATGATGAACTTGTAGTAGGGTATCGACACGATGGCGAGGCCGATGCCGTGAGGACAGTCGCAGTAGGCGCCCACCTGGTGTTCGATCTGGTGCACTTCCCAGTCCTGCACTTTCGAAACGGCGAGTATCTTGTTCAGTCCCATCGTAGCGGCCCACATAATGTTGCTACGTGCCTCGTAGTCGTGCGGGTTGGCCAGAGCCTTGCGGCTTGCCGAGATAAGGGCCAGCATGTCGCCTTCGAGCAGGTAGTCGCTCACGCAATCGTCGTCGCCCCCGAAATACTGTTCCATCAGGTGGGAGAAGATGTCGAATATGCCGCTCACCATCTGGTTTTTGGGGACGCTGAAAGTGAATTCGGGGTTCAGTATCGAGAATCGTGGGCAGGCCACTGACATCGGAAACTGGTGACCGGCCTTTATCTTCAGCGTTTCGTTGGTTATAACCGAGCCAGAGTTCATCTCCGACGCTGTGCCGGTCATAGTGAGTATGGTGCCGACGGGCACTACCTTCGTCGGCACGGGGAGGTTCTTTACCCAGTAATGCTCCCACGGGTCGTCGTCGCACCAGGCGCTGCAGGCTATGGCCTTTGAGCAGTCGATCACCGAGCCGCCGCCTACGGCGAGAATCAAATCGACGTTGCATTCCTTCACTAGCCGGCATCCGTCGAGCAGCTGCGAGTAGCGCGGGTTTGAGTTGATGCCCGCGAGCTCGCACACCCGTTTGCCGCAGGCGTTCAGGGTGGCCATAACCTTGTCGTAGAGACCAGTTTGCTTGATGGAGTTTTTGCCGTAGACCAGCATCACATTCGGTCCGTAGAGGGCCAGCTCGTCGGCGAGGTGGGTCATGGCTGTACGTCCAAAGTGGATGCGCGTGGGGTTCTCGAAGGTGAAGTCGATGTTCATTGATTGTGGCCTTTGGTGGTTAGTATTCCAGGGCTATGTTGTCGACCCAGATGGTGTTGCCGAGGGTGCCTACCCAGGCCTCGTGGATCGAGGCGCCGATGATCATCATGGCGTGGGTGGGAGTCTCGTTGGCATCGGCCCAGCCCTCCTCTTCAATTTTCACCACCTTGCCCTTGCTGTTCTTGGCGTAGTATGTGAGGCCTTTAGGTCCGAACTTCATATAGTCTTTGTAGCCAGGATTTTTTGTGGCGTCGCCATAGATGACCGGCACGCGGAAATTCTTGACCCAACCCGACGAGGGTTGTTCTATACGGGTCATTGCTGTGCCGACGCGGAGTGCGTGGATGTGGCCGTCCTCATCCTCCCAGCGTTTCTGCAGCACAAAGGTGATTTCGTGTGCGTCGTCGCCCTTGCTGGTGCTGTGGGTGGTTATCTTGTATTTTGTTAGGGTGCCTTTGTTGGGCATGGCCGATTTGTAGTCGAGTACCAAGGCTTTGGGTCGCTCGGTGAACGGCACACCCCAGTTCATCTTGGAGTAGGGGTTGTTGGCCGTGGGTATGGGTTCGAATATCTTGCCGTAGAAAATGCATCCGCTGACAAGTATCTTTATGTTGATACCCATAACCTTCAGCTCCTCGATTTTGGTTTCGAGTTTGGCGCAAAGCGAGCCGTCCCAGCTCTTGTCGGGTTCGACGGTGCACGAGGTCTTCGTCACCCCGGCCACTTTGGCGTAGGCATTCGACGTGGCCCACGGTGTGTTGGCGTTGTAGGCCTTGTTTTCGCGAATTGTGTCCTTCGGCCCGATGTTGTAGATGCGCTTGGTCTTGCCTCCGATGATGCCGCTCTCTTTGATGTCGCGCACACACCATGAGTTCATCTTGCCGTAGGGTACGTATTTCTTGGTTTGCGAGTTGGCAATAGTCGGTAAAAGCAACAGCAGCGTCGTGGCTGCAAGGGTCAGTCTTTTCATGGGTTAGTGTTTTTGGGTTTTTTTAGTGATTCGGTTGGAACGGTGGTGATGTTACCATATAAACGGTATCATGCATTTGTGGGGCTGTGCGGCCATCTCTTCGGGGAATTCCTGCTCGTAGCGTTTGTAGATACGCCAGGCGCGTGGTCCGAGGTTGGCGAATGTCCACAGCGCGAACACCAAACCGCTCCACGATAGGGTGAGCAGCGCAAAGCCGCACCACTCGACAAACTCGCCGAAGTAGTTGGCGCTGGTCACATAGCGGTAGAGTCCTTTGGAGGGCAGGTAGTGGTTGGTGTCGCCTGGTTGCCTCAGCGTGCGTATCACGTGGTCGGAGTGCTGGTTGATGGCCATGCCTATGAGGAAAACGACCGTGCCGATGATGAACTGTGGCGAGGTGAGCCACTCGGGAGTGTACATGTCGGCAGGGGCCAGCTTGAACAGCCATCCCCCCTGCATCAGGGCGTTGAGGCTGTTGAACACGACCCCCATCAGCACTATGGCCAGGGGCATACGGCTGTTGCCCTTGAGCTTGAGCGGGAAGATGAACGACCGCTGGAAATAGTGCAGCTCGAACAGCAGCAGGAATATGAAGGGGGTGATGGCTTTGCGGTCGGCCCACATAACGTAGAACAGAAGCATCAACACAAAAACAGGGGCTTCCATCAATATCCAGCCAACCTTGTTGTTGACCGTCGGACCCCATTTGGCGGTGTAGAACTTGCCGTAGCCAGCATCGACAAAGAAGAGGCAGACGAACACCACGGCGGCGGTGATGGTCATGCCGACAAGAAATGTGTTGAAATTAGACAGTAAATAATCAATCATAGTTCAATACCTTTGGTTTTCAATATTTTTTCGGTTTCGTCCCAGAGCCATGCGGCCAACTGCGGTTTTTGCCACTTGCGAGGGATGTCTTTGTGTTTTCTGCCGCGGAAAAGCTGCATTGTGCAGTCGGTTGTGACGGCATTGACTGCCGGTGTGGCACCCCCTTCGGCACTTTTGCAGAAGGGGCGGAACAGGGCATCGGCTATCGGGTCGAACCAGCGGTCCATGTGCAGCATGCGGCTGTTCACCACGCCCGGGTCGGTCATGTTCACCTGGTTGTCGGTGCGCCGTGCCAGCTCCTGCGAGAAGAGCATCACAGCGTATTTGCTGTTGCCGTAGGTGCCAAGCTGGCTGTAGTCGCTTTGGCCGACGTTGAAGAAATTTTTGTCGAATTTGGCGGTATAGCAGGTGAGCGACACGGTGTTGGCTATTCTCAGCCCTTTGCCGTATGCTTTGGCCATGAGGCGCGAAAGCAGGTAGGTGCCGATATAGTTGGTTGCGGTGACACGCTCGAAACCGTCGGCGTTGCGTGCAAAGGTCTTTTCCATCGTTCCGGCGTTGTTGAGCAGACCGTCGACTGCAATGTTGTCGGATTTCAGCCGCTCCACAAACTCCACAACCGAAGCCAACTCGCCGAGATTGAGTGCGCGTTCACCCTCGCGCGGCTCGCGCCGTGTGGTGCCTATGACGTTGTAGCCGCGCTCGCGCAGCATCTTGACGGCGGCACTTCCCACGGCTCCTGTGCATCCTGTTACAACGATAGTTTTCATAAATCAAATGATAAATGCAGGCTGCTTACTTCCTGAACTTGTTCCAGATTTTCATCTCTAACCAGTTGGGCAGAAGCTTGATAAGCACGGGGAGGTAGTAGTTCATGGCACCGGGTTTCACATAGTGGCGTTTGCGGAGCATGCCTCGGATTGCTTTCTTCACCAGCCATTTTGGTGTGCTGATTACGCCCACGTTCACGCCCAGTTTCATCAAGCTGGGCTTAAGGCCATAGAGCGGTGTGGCGATGGCACCGGGCAACACTGTGGTGCAGCCCACGTTGTAGTTGCGGAACTCGAAATACATCGACTTCGAGAAGCTTTTCAGATAGGCTTTGGTGGCCGAGTAGAAGGTGATGCCCGGCACCGGCAGTTTGGCAGCCAGCGACGAAACATGGATGATATAGCCTCTGCGACGCTCTTTCATGGCCTCGCCGAACAGCATCACCAAACGCGTGGGTGTCATGATGTGCAACTGTAGCATGGTGATGGCCTTGCCTTGAGTTTCGGGGTCGAGTTCGTGGAAGAAGAACATGCCGGCGTTGTTGATCAGTATGTCAATCTCGATTTTCTGCTCCTGGCAGTAGTCCCACACCTCGCGTGCTGCGGTCTCTTTTGCGAGGTCCATATAGAGCCCCCACGATTTTACCCCGTATTTTTCGGTCAGTTCTTTGGGAAGTTTTTCGAGCTGCTCCTGCTGGTTCGACACCATCAGTATGTTGCAGCCTTTGGCCGCCAATTGCTGGCAGTATTCCCATCCCATGCCGGATGTGCCGCCGGTGACCAGTGCGTTGTAGCCTTTGATATCTTTCATCTGAAATAATTATAAAACAATGTGACAGCACCATCGCGCGATGGCGCTGTCACGTAATAGGTTCTCAAACATTTGTCTTTTTGACATCGGCCTCGAGCTGAACCACCTCTCTTTCGAGTTTCTTGGGCAGGTTTTTCACACACGAGTGGCATTTCATGTCGAGGGTGTACATGCGGCCGATGCAGTAGTTCGAGTGGCCGCACTCGCTGCAGGTTTGCTCGCCGCTTTTTATCTTGTTCATAAAGTCGGTGTCGCGCACCAGTGTGCGAGCCATTTGGAAGGCCACGAAACCCTCGTCGAGCACTTTTTGCATACCCTCTTTCGATGTTACGCCACCCACATATATAAGTGGCAGCTTCACCGCCGCGCGGAATTTTTTGGCGGTTTCGAGGAAGTAGAGATCCTTGTATGGCACGGTCGGCACCATCATGCGTCCGGCCACAGCCAGCCCAGCTTTCAGCCACCAGAACTTGCACATATCCATATAGTGGGCCATAGCTTTCAGCGGCATGGCGCCGTGCATCACCTCCATCGGAGCCTTGCTCACGAAGCCGGCTGTTAATACGAGAGCGTCGACACCGAGGCGTTCGAGCTCCTGCGCCACTTTGAGGCACTCGTCGACCTGCATGCCGCTCTTGAAGCCGTCGTACATATTGGTCTTCACCACCACGGCTATTTCGTGGTTGGCTACTTCGAGCACTTTCTTTATCACCAGCTGCATTAAGCGCATGCGGTTTTCGAGCGAGCCGCCCCATTTGTCATGGCGGTGGTTGGTGTAGGGCGAAAGAAACTGGCTGATAAGGTAGCCGTGACCGGCGTGAATCTCGACACAGTCGAAACCTGCTTCCTTGGCCAAAGCCACGGCGGTGCCGAAGTCCTCAATCAATTGCAGTATTTCGCTTTCTTTCATGCCGCGCACGGGGGTGGGGGAGTAGAGGTTGAAACCGGTGCTGGCTCCGATGGGCGTTTGGCCGCAGGTGGAGCGGTGGGTCATGTTGCCGCAGTGTCCCAGCTGTATCGAGGCTTTGGCGCCTTCGGCATGTATGGCGTCGGTCAGTTTCTTCAGGTCGGGCACTATCTCTTTTTTCATCCAAAGCTGTCCCTTGAAAGAGAGTCCGCTCTGGCTGACGGCGGCGTAGGCCACGGTGGTCATGCCGATGCCGCCGCGAGCCACTGCGACGTGGTAGTCGAAGAGTTTCTGTGAGGGGCGGTATTCCTCGCACATGTTTTCGAAGGCGGCGGAGCGGATACTGCGGTTGCGCAGTTCAATAGGTCCAATCTTGCAGGGTGTAAAAATCGTGTTTTCCATTTTGTGCTTATTATTATACAATGGAGTAAAAAGAAAATAAAATGCAAATATACAAAAACGAAACAAAATAGCAGAAATCGATATTTAAGATCCGTGCGGTTGTGGCCTTCGTCCGAAACAATAACATGTATTTCAAGGTTAGGCGAATTGAGGGCGCTGATACACAAAAAGGCCTCTCCCACGCAGGGAGAGGCCTTTGGTTATTGATTAGCTGACTTGTCAGTCTTTGATGTTGGGTTCCTCGAGGCCGAGTCCTTTCTTCTTGTCCACGGCTTTGAGGTAGACGCCTATGAGCAGTGCGGCCACGCCGAGGCAAGCGAGCATTACGAGTGCCCAGGTGTAGTTTAGTTCGTGTGCGGCTGTACCCTCGGGGTTGGTCGAAGTGAGCACTTTGCCGATGAGCAGCGGGAAGAGCCAGAGGCCGATGTTCTGAATCCAGAATATCAAGGCGTAGGCAGAACCGATAATCTTCTCGTCAACCAGCTTTGGCACAGAGGGCCACAGTGCTGCGGGTACCAGCGAGAAACTTGCGCCGAGCACCAGGATGGTGACATAGGCCACTATCGTTCCGCCTACGGCACTGCCTTTGCAGAGCGGCAAGATGAAGGCGAAAGTTAGGTGGCACAGCACCAGCAGGATCGAGCCAATCATGAGCATCGAGGCGGCCTTGCCCTTATGGTCAACATAGTTGCCGAGTATCGGGGTGATGGCCACGGCCAGCAGCGGGAAAACAGCGAAGATAGTTTCGGCGGTGCCGCGCATATAACCCATGTAGCAATAGACCACGAGAGCAACGACGGCAAGGCACATGAGGCCATATTTTACGCCTTTATTCTTTGAGAAGTTGCTGGCAAATGCACATACAGCTACCATAAGCATAACGATATACTGCACAATGGTTACAGAGCTGCTGCCCCAGAAAGTGCTGTCATCTGCGGGGGTGAGTGTCAGGTTGCACTGAAGCATGTTGACGGCGTACTTCTGGAATGGGAAGATTGCCGAGTAGTAGAGCACACACAGTAGAGCTACCAGCCAGAAACCGAGACTGCTGAGAATCTTGCCGATGTCCGAAATCTTGAACGGGTCGTCCTTCTCCTCGGCCTCGCCGGTCTGCGAGTCGAGCTTTTTGTCCATGAAGAAATAGACGACGAACATAATCAAGGCGATGCAGAGCAGCACCACGCCGAATTTGACGGAGTTGTCGACGTGCACCTCGCCGCCCAGTTTGGCAAAGAAGGGTGAGAATATCATGCAGGTGGCGACCCCGAGGCGTGCCAGTGCCATCTCGGAACCCATGGCCAAAGCCGTTTCACGACCCTTAAACCATTTCACGATACCGCGGCTCACGGTGATGCCGGCCATCTCGGCTCCGCATCCGAAAATCATGAAGCCTATGGCGGCCAGTTTAGCCGAGGCGGGCATTCCGCGATAGAAGGGGCTTACGCCAAGCTCGTCGAAGCCGGGGATGTAGTTGAGGTTGTTGGTGAACCACGTCTCGAGACTGGTACCGATAAAGGCGTCGCTCACGGCGTAGAATTTAATGAGACCGCCGACGAGCATCACGGCACCCGAAAGGACGGCGGTGAAACGCACGCCCATCTTGTCGAGGATAATGCCTGCGAAAATAAGGAAAAACACAAAGACGTTGAGGAAGGTCTCAGCTCCCTGCATAGTGCCGAAGGCGGTGCTGTCCCAGCCGCGCTGTTCTTGCATCAGGTCCTTGATGGGCGACAGGATGTCCATGAAAATGTAGGCGCAGAACATGGCCAGGGCCAACAGTAGCAGCGCCGTCCAGCGCATTCCGGCGCTGTCTCGCAATGTTTTGATTTTCTCGTTCATTGTTTTTTCTGTTAAGTATTGTTTTGTTTCTGTGTCAGGACAAGTTCGAGACTGCAAAGTTACGAAAGAATTGTGAATAGTGAATATTGAATGGAGAATAGTGCCAGTGTAGACTCAACTACCAAGTGCAACACAGTTGTGCAAATATAGCATAAATTTAAGTTTGGGGGTATCGAAGTTCAAAAGTTTTCTCGGTCGGAGGTTG
>CAJONE010000049.1 GCA_905235855.1 uncultured Bacteroidales bacterium | reverse complement strand
ACGACTCATGCCTGATGTACATCAAAAAAGGCCGCCAGAGGGTGACGGCCTATAAAGGATGATATTGTCTGAGCAAAACTATCGAGCCACATTGAAGATGTCGTTGGGATGGACACAGAGGACAGGGATCTGCGACTTATGGACAATCTGCTGTGCGTTGGTGCCGAGGAATATCCGCGCCACATTGATTGGGTTGTTCTGTTCGGTGTTGATGGCCACGAGGTCGGCGTCGATGTCCTCGGCATATTTCATCACCGTGTCGCAGTAGTTGCTGTAGCGTTTCACCAGGCTCTCAAACTTTACACCTTCTTGTTTCATAAATTCCTCAATCTGGAATATGTAGGTACGCAGTTCGGAGGCGTAGACTGGCGAGTCGATAAGACCCAAAATATGCACTTTCGATCCGAATATGCGGGCCATTTCGGTGGTGAATGGCACCTTCTGCCGTGAAGTCTCGTTTACGCGGATCGGCATCACGATGTTTTCCAAATCCTTGTGGAAGTTGAATCCCTCGCGGATAGTAAGAACCGGACACGGCGAATCCATCACTATGCGCACGGCGGTGCTGCCCATAAAATAGCGTTCGAAGCCCGATGCACCGTTGGTTCCGCACACAATCATCGGCGACTTTTCTTCGCGCGCGGCTTCGCCCAGCACTTGGGCAACTTTGCCACTGCGCACCTCTGTGCTTAGCTTGCCGCCGGTGAGACGACGGCTGTATTTTTCCTGAAGCTCGACAAGCTTGTCGCTCGCCAGGTGTATGGCCGATTCAAGCTGTTCGTCGGTAAAAAGCTTTTTCTCGCGTTTCACCCAAATCAGTTTAACGTCTGTCTTCATCTTGTTGGCAATGTCGATAGCCAATTCGAGGGCCATGTACGAGCCGTTTGAGAAGTCTGTTCCTACTACAATAGAACTCATCTTGTTAGTGCTTTTTCTATGTTATACGTCGTGCGACGCAGCATTGTTTCAATAGTTGCGTTGTGGCAAAAGCCTTTTTTTCGTAGTTGCAAAATTACCAATTTTTCAGCAAATGGTGAATATTCGGTCTCAAAATATGTTAAATGAGGGAAAAGGCTGTTTGTTCGCCGTTGCTTTTGGGCCTTGGATTAGCAGCCGGCGAGGACTGTCGGGAGCGGTTCTCTGACAAAGCTCTATGAAAAACGGGGTTTCTTCGACACCTGTGTTGTGTCAGGTATGGGTGATGGATATGCAGTTCACCTTCCTCGTACCGGAGTGCGTCAACTACGGAGATGTCGTAGACGAGTTGCATCATTCATCAAATGAGGACTTGAATTGCTGTTTGGTCATTGTCAATTCCTGTCCGTCCACGTACCTGAATATATTCCATACATCGCCGTTTTTTACCGGTATATAGAAAAGGTGGTTCTTCAATTTCTCTGACGCAGCTCTGTAGCACTCTTTCAGGATATTGATCTTGGCTTCGTATTCCTCAACGTCAAAGTCCACAGAATTGCCACCATTAACGCTTTTCACCTCGAAGATATGTATACGCCCTCGTTTGTCTTTCAGCACGAAGTCGGGGTATGATTTATGAATACCGTTGTCGTAATATTCATACTTTATTTCCGAGTTGTATGGATAGTTCTTGCCCCAGAGATACCGTTCGTCATCACTGTCAAGTTGCGCTACCTCGGCGGCCTCCCTGACAGCGATTTTTGTGGCAAGATAGTTTGCCCATTCTCTTTCTGCATCGCTGTCAAATGCGAATGTAGTGTTTTCTGGCTCCCTGCGGCACCATAGCCAATCTTCAATCTCATTACGGTTGTCGCTGTCAATGTAGATGGACTCTGCCGGAAATGAAGTTTCCTTGTCGAATACCATGCTTTCACGGTAATCGCAGATGAAAGAGTCGTATTCACGTTTTACCATGTCGTAGTTTTGCATGAAGTTCCACCATTTCTGGTAATCCTCTCTGGCGTAGTCGAAACAGAGTTCCTGAAGTGTGTTGTCGCCCTGTTTCATTTTTTTGTATAGGGCGAAGATGTCCGTATAGGTTGTTGGCTTTCTTTGCCGATGCATGAAGTGCTCAATGTCGAAATCCTTTCTTTCCGTCAGCCCTGTCAGTTTCGTGGTACTGACCAGGATTTGCTCTTTCACGTTCATGCTCCCTTTCTTCCACAGTTTGACAGGCAACACCTGCTTCATGTTTTCCGGGCGTATTCCCCACACCCAAGCCGTGGAGGCCAATTGCTGTGCTTCTTTCGGGAGCGTCTCATAATCCAACAGGCGGGGGTTGCGTCGCACACGTCCCATCACCTGTTCGTCCAGCTGCCTGCTTTGCGTGTCGCGCACTTGATAGAGCATACAGGCTCGCGGTATATCCCACCCTTCGGAAATCACCATCTTGAAGACAATAACATCAATCGTCGAGTTGTTGCCTTTCGCATAGTCCTTCCATCTTGCGACAGGCAACTTTTTCCTCACATCGTCGTTGGTGTCACAAAGCAACTCCTTTGCTTTATCCTCTGCGCCAGTCGTTTTAAATGTGTTGACTATCACCATCCATTTCAGTGCCTGGTGCTTGTCAAGGGCTGGTTTTATCTTTTCTCGCCATTCCTCCTCTGCCTTATCCTTGTTGGATATCTGAATGATAAGACAAGGATGAACACCTATCAGGTTGTTGTATTGTGCTTTTATCTCCATAAACTTGTCGATAGCATCATCCACCGTGGCCTCGCTGTCATCAATAAGCTCAACCCGTTTGATTAATTTTGCGGCTACGGCGTCCTCGTCGCTGATTTGAACATCCGGGGCTTGGCCTCTCGACAGTTTGGGGGTGGCCGAGAAATTGAATGTGCGGGCGAAGTAGCGGGTTGAGATTTCGTCAAGATTTTTGGTTGCTTGATGGCACTCGTCTTTTACGAGATAGATTCGCTTTCCCAGACCCATGGCAAAATCGCCGTTGGTCATTGTACGCAGGAAGTGGTCGAGCGGCCCGCGGGTTAATAAGCCTCCAGCCTTGAACAGGTCGCGCGGAAGCACATAGACGTTGTGGTCGGTCGGGATAAAGAGCTCTTCCTCGCCGCTAATCTCTGTATTGATGAGATAGGGCTTCAGTTTGGGGAATGTTCCGCCTTGCGAGCACGAGACGAACGTGTCGTAGTTCTGTTGAGCCAGATTTCCCTTCGAGAGCGTGGAAACAAGGAATATTATGTCTTTTTGCTCTGTCAGAAGACGATTCATAAAGTCTGCCATCATGCGTGTCTTACCGCTGCCCGTGGGGGCGCGGAAGGTCAGCTCTTTCTTTGCGCCGTGGGCTTTGCGGAACAGCTCCTCGACGGCTCTGTTTTGCAGGTCTTTTGCTTCTTGTAACATGGCCGTTAATCCTCTTTGTTGATAGTCATCTGGGTCTGGGAGAAGTTGCTGCACACCCACTCGATTTTTTCTCGTGCTGTTTTGAATTTCTCCTTGCCATAGAGCGTTTCGTCAATGACATCGAACGGAGTATGCCCTTCTGTCGCGCTTGCGTTCGACACCTCTGCAATCTCATAGACTTCGAGCTTGCCCCCGTAGGGTTCGTTATCCTGTATCCATTTGAATTCTTTGTCACCGTCGTAGCATTCGCCTGTCATGATACGTTTCAGGCGTTTGCTGGTCACATCGTAGGCAATGCCATTGGGTGTGGTGTCAGTCTTTTCGTTTAGCTGGCAGAGAATAAAGGTGCGGTTGCCCCCGTCTGCTTTGTTTAATTCCAATACAGCGTGCCCGGTGGTACCAGAACCCGCGAAGAAGTCAAGAACTATAGCATTTTTGTTGTCTGTCGCCATCATAATTATTTTCTCAATTAAATCTGTTGCTTTGGGATAGTCGAACGGGACATCAATACTCTTTAAAAGCGCTTTCCCAGTTTTGTTTATGACATCATCAATCCATGTTGAATACAATTTGGTGGTTTCGTCATTAGGGTTAGCATAGTGTTTCTCATAAGCTATATACTTACCTCTATTTTCAACTATTTCTATACATTTTTCTTTTATTCCATCCCTCATTGCCTGCTTTCCCCATCTCCATCGTCCTTCTGTATTCGCGTCAATCATCGGGAATACTTCAACATCGTCCTTTGATTTCTCGTCAATAGACAAGTGATGTGTTTGTGGGTTGAAGAAAATGGGATAATACATATTAGGTCTGTCGGACCGCAAACTAGCATCTCCCCACTTTCTCAGTAAAGAGGTGTAATAATACATTTTTTTCTCCTCGTCATAGTTCGGATATCGTTTTGTGATGGGAATTTCACCTGAAACATATGTATCTTTGTTTTTTGCAAAGCATAGTATATATTCGTGTACTTTCGCAAAATGTGTGCTATCTTGTCTACCTCCAATTCCTTTCTTAGGGAAACACACTATAGAGTTTTTTTCTTTGAAAACTTCATCAAACAAACATTTAACGTAGGCTTGATTTCTATCATCAATACTACAGAAGATGACACCCTTCTCAGATAAAAGTTGCTTGGCAAGTTGTAGCCGAAAATAAAGCATGGAGAGTAGATTGTCCCGACTAATGGCATTTTGGTAGTTTGTTTTTGCGAATTCACCCATACTGTCTTTCCCATACGGGGGGTCGATGTAAATCACATCCACCTGCTCTCTGTATTGAATCAAGAGATTCTGCAAAGCATCGTAGTTTTCTCCGATGATGAGTTTGTGGACAGGCTCGCCCTCAGCCGCTTCGCCAAAGCACAACGCCTCGTTCTTCTTGAAATACTTGATGGTGTCAGACATACGAGGTGCTTCCAGCCGTTTGTCGAAATGAAAACCGGTGCGTTTGTAGGTTGTTCCCAAGGCGGCAATAGCCAATGCCTCATCGTCGTTGTCAGCTTTCTCAATAAGTTTCTTCAGCAGTGCCGCATTGGCCGGCTCCAGTATCTTGTCTTCCACTCGGGCTTGCAGCTCCGTCAGTAGGCTTTTCTTAGTTTCACTAAGAAGATTCTCATTCTTGTTTGCCATAGGTGTGTCTTTGCGGGCGTGGCTACCTATCAGGCTTACGGGCAATGCGGGGCACTAAAAAAGCGTAGACTTTGACTATCCACGCCTTAAGGCCCTAGGAACTGCCCGTAAAAGTTGATAAGTCGCCGTCTACGCATTGCGCAGACGCTCGCAGACTTATTCGCAACTTTTACTCTTCGAATTTCCTAGGTTCTAAGGCAGTGCCGAATAAATAGCAAACGCTGTTATTTAATTATTAAGTTGTTATTTATTATCTTTATTGCTGTGTTTTGGGTTGTTGTTTATCGTTTTGTTTGCGGGATGCAAAGATACGGAAAAACGATGGAATAGGTTGGGAGGGTTGTGGCTGCACGGTGTGGGTTGTGGCGGGGAGTTGTCCGGATGTGCGGTTTTGGCTGTACTGCGGGCTTGGTGTCGGTTTGGCTAAAAATTGTTATCTTTGCAAATTGCTTTGCTTCAATACGGAAAGAGATGAACGACAATTTAGACCCCACCGGACAGACCCAAAGCGCACAGGAGCGCGAGGTGGAACGTGCGCTGCGCCCCACGGCGTTCCGTTCGTTTGCGGGCCAGCAGCAGGTGCTCGACAACCTGAAGGTGTTTGTGCATGCAGCCAAGGTGCGTCGCGAACCGCTCGACCATGTGCTGCTCTACGGGCCTCCGGGTTTGGGCAAGACCACACTGGCCCACATCATAGCCAACGAGCTGGAGGTAAACCTCCGGATGACATCCGGTCCGGTACTCGACAAGCCGGGCGACTTGGCCGGCCTGCTCACCAGCCTCGAAGCGCACGATGTGCTTTTCATCGACGAGATTCACCGTCTGTCGCCTGTGGTGGAGGAATACCTCTATTCGGCCATGGAGGACTACAAGATAGACATCATGGTGGAGTCGGGACCGGCGGCGCGCAGTGTGCAGCTCACGCTGAAACCGTTCACGCTGATCGGTGCCACCACGCGCAGCGGTATGCTTACGGCACCGCTGAGGGCGCGTTTTGGCATCAACTGCCGCCTCCACTACTACGATGCTGAGACCCTCTCGCAGATAGTGAACCGCTCGGCGGCGCTCCTGAACGTGAAGATAACCAGCGAGTCGGCACTCGAGATAGCCCGCCGCAGCCGCGGCACCCCACGCATAGCCAACCTGCTGCTGCGCCGCGTGCGCGATTTCGCCCAGGTGAAAGGCGACGGCACCATAACGCTCGACATAGCCCGCTACGGGCTGAACGCGCTGAATGTGGACAGCCACGGCCTGGACGAAATGGACATACGCATACTCTCGACCATCATCGAGAAGTTCAAGGGCGGGCCGGTGGGCCTCACCACCATAGCCACCGCCGTGGCCGACGACGCCGGCACGATAGAGGAGGTGTACGAACCGTTCCTAATCCAGGAGGGCTACCTGATGCGCACCCCACGCGGTCGTGAGGCCACGCCGCTCGCCTACCAGCACCTCGGCAAAATCAAGGCCACCGGCGACCAGCGCGAGCTGTTTTGAAATATATTTGCCATAGTTTGAGAAAAAACATGTCTACAAATAATCCCATAGCAGAGGTTTTCGGTTTCCCGACCGACAACATGTCGGAACGGGCGAAATACTATAGGGAAAACAGACTTTGTCCGTTTCACAATCGATACCCAAACTGCACCAAGGACAAAGCAGACGATCCGCTTGGTGTATGCAGTGTGAACCATCATGGCAGCAAGGTCATAACATGTCCGTCGCGTTTCCGCGAGGATTGGATGATTTTGAAGAATGCAGCGGAGTTTGTATGGGAGAAAGGTACTAAGTGGACTTCCCTGCCCGAAATTAAACTAAGTGACGCTGATGGACATTCGGCAGGAAACATTGACTATGTCATTGCAAGCTATGATGACGGCGGAATGATAACCGACTTCGCCTCGATAGAAGTGCAGGGCGTATATATAAGCGGAAACCTGCGCAATCCGTTTAAAAAATACATGGAAAAGCCATGTGTTGATTTTCAATGGGATGGACGTAATTGTCCACATCCGGACTATCTGTCATCGTCGCGGAAGCGTTTGATTCCACAAATGCTGTACAAGGGTGGAATATTCAAAGCATGGAGAAAGAAACAGTGCGTTGCAATTCAAAAATCTTTTTTTGAGACGTTGCCGGAATTGCCCACAACCACAAAGAACAAAGCGGATATTGCATGGTTTCTGTATGACATCGTGTATAATGAGACCGAAAAGCTATACCACATGCAACTAATTGACACGGTTTACACGGAGTTTCAGGCGGCTTTGCAGCGAGTAATCTACACAAAACCAGGAGACGTGGGAGACTTTGTGTCATATCTGCAAGAAAGGTTTGGCGAACGCACATCAAATGCACCCGAAACACACTCTGTTTTCGAATTGTTATGAACACCTGCCGAACAACACAGTTAAGTCTATTTCCGGGCGAAGCTATGCCTGCTGAAAACTCACACGAAGGCGTGACTAACGTCTCGTCGGTTCCGCAGCGGAGTCCGTTCCGCTATCCGGGCGGCAAAACATGGCTGGTTCCTACCGCGAGAAAATGGTTCGGGCAGGCCATGGCCGAATCGCACTTGTTCGAACCGTTTGCAGGCGGAGGTATAATTAGTTTGACGGCAATTGCCGAGGGCTACTTCCGCCATGCGACGATGGTTGAACTTGACGACGATATGGCAGCTGCATGGGAGACCATTTTCTCGGATGTCGAATGCGACTGGCTTGTAAACAGTGTGAGAACATTCGTCGTGACGGGTGAGAATATAAACGATTCGATTATTCAATCAAAGCAAGGCACAAAAGAACGCGGTTTTGCGACAATTGTGCGAAACCGTACAAACCACGGGGGGATTTTGGCCAAGGGGTCGGGGATGATAAAAACCGGAGAGGGGGGACGTGGACTCGCCTCGCGCTGGTATCCCGACACGCTCGCCAGACGTATAGGCGAGGCCAACGCTCTGCGAAACAGGATAACGTTTGTTCATGGCGATGCTTTCGACATTATTGAGCAAAACCTTGACAATAAACATGCTTTCTTCTTCATAGACCCACCCTATACTGTGGCTGGAAAACGTCTGTACAACCATTACGACGTTGATCACCGCCATATTTTTGAACTTGCAAGCCAGATGCGAGGGCACTTCCTGCTGACATACGACGACACGTGCGAGGTGCGAGCCTTTGCCGACAGTTTTGGCCTGCCATACATGACAATTCCGATGCAAACGACCCACCTTGTGACCAAGGAGGAACTGCTGATATCAGACAATTTCGATTGGTTGTAAACAAAAACTGCAAAAAACAAAACTTCAATGCAAACCCTTATCAAGAACATCAAACAGATAGTCGGCATCGACCGCACGGACCGCCTGCGTCTTCAGGGCAGGGAGATGTCTCAGATTGATACAATGTCAGACGCCTACCTCATCGTAGAGGATGAGAAAATAAAAACCTTTGGGCCGATGAGTGAACTCACGGAGCAGTTGTTTGACCACGAGTACGACGCCACCGGGCGTTTGCTTATCCCGTCGTTCTGCGACTCGCACACGCATCTTGTCTACGCCAACTCGCGCGAGCACGAATTTGTCGACAAAATACGTGGTCTGAGCTACGAGGAGATAGCCAAGCGCGGCGGCGGCATACTCAATTCGGCCAAGGCGACGGCAGCGACCTCGGAAGAGGAACTATATGATATGGCACTGCAGCGGCTCGACGAGGTGGTGCGCCTCGGCACCGGTGCCATCGAAATCAAGAGCGGCTACGGCCTTTCGACCGAGAGCGAACTGAAGCTGCTGCGCGTCATCCGCCGCCTGAAAGAGTCCTCGCCGGTGACTATAAAGTCGAACTTTCTCGGCGCGCACGGCATCCCGATGGAGTATCGCGGCCATCAGGAGGACTATGTCGATTTGGTGATTAACGAAATGATACCGCGGGTGGCCGGCGAGAGGCTGGCCGACTTCATCGACGTTTTCTGCGACCAGGGTTTCTTCACCGTGGCTGATACCGAGCGCATACTCGAGGCCGGTATCAAACACGGAATGCGCCCGAAGATACACGCCAACGAAATGGCCGTGTCGGGCGGCGTGCAGGTGGGCGTGAAATACGGTGCCATCTCGGTCGACCATCTCGAGCAGATGGGCGATGCCGAGATAGAGTGTCTGAAAGGTAGCGACACGATGCCAACAGTGCTGCCCGGCTGCGCTTTTTTCCTCAACTTGCCGCTCTCGCCGGCCCGCAAGATGATCGATGCATGCTTGCCAGTGGCCATGGCCTCCGACTACAACCCCGGCACCTCGCCCTCTGGCAACATGCAACTCATCCTCTCGATGGCCTGCATACGCTACCGTCTCAC
Source organism: uncultured Bacteroidales bacterium (assembly GCA_905235855.1). Lineage (GTDB taxonomy): Bacteria > Bacteroidota > Bacteroidia > Bacteroidales > P3 > Colimorpha. The sequence continues at coordinate 1,917 of CAJONE010000049.1, read as the reverse complement.
TCCCGAGGAGGCATTCAATGCCACCACACTCAACACCGCCTACGCCATGGGCGTGAGCGACCGCCTCGGCTCCATTACCGTGGGCAAACTGGCCAACTTCTGCCTTACCAAGCCAATACCAAGCTACGAATACATGCCGTATGCCTATGGCGAAAACAAGATTGAAACGGTTTTTCTGAACGGGAGGATACGATGAGAGTGAAACATATTGCAATGGCAGTGGCTTTTCTGCTTGTAGCCCACCAGCTTATAGCTGAAAACCAGGTGGTGACCACGACCGCCGACAGCGGCGAGGGTTCGCTGCGTGCTGCGTTGAATGCGTTGTACGGCACTCTGGCAGGCTCTTCGACCGTCAGCTTCGACATTCCAACATCGGATCCTGGGTTCGACCCAGCCAGTGGAACGTGGACCATCACCCTAAACACAAATTTGCCATACGTTCTGGGCAACAGCATAACCATCGACGGCACCACTCAGACAGCGAATCAGGGCGACCTGAACCCTTACGGGCCGGAAATCGCAATCGTGTCGTCTTCCGGATTGACTTTTGCCTTCGGTGTGGTGGGCCCCAACTCGCTGGTAGGCCATAACCATACAATCAAAGGCTTTGCGATGGGCGGCTTCGAGTATGCCGTGATGCTGTTCGGCGCAGTGAACTGCACCGTCAGCGACTGCTATATAGGCGTCAAACCCGACGGCGTGACGCCGTTTGCCAGACCCAACACCTATGGAATCGGTGTGACGGGCGGCACCTATATGGGCTATACCACCGACTACTCGCACAACATCACGATAGCGGACAATGTCGTTTCGGGCAACTCCATTGCTGGCATCGCGCTTGTGGGTGCCTACGGGGTCACCGTTGCGGGTAACCGCGTGGGCTGCGACCGCACAGGCACGGTGGCCGTGCCTAACTCGCAAGGTATCTATATCACCTCCGCTGCCCACGACAATGTGGTTGGCGGCGAAAGCGGGGCGGAGCGCAACATCCTGTCGGGCAACACCAATGCCGCCGTGGTGATGGACGGAATGAACGTGCGCGGCAACACCGTCAAAGGCAACTATATCGGTCTCGACGTCAGCGGTTCGACCCCGTTGCCGAACCACTATGGGGTAATCATACAGCAGCGGGCCAACGGAAACACCGTGGGCGGCGCAGCGGAAAGTGCACGCAACATCATCTCCTGCAACTCCGAGATAGGCGTTTATATTCAGGCGGCCGACAGCAACCGTGTTTCGGCCAACTATATCGGGCTCGACAAGACTGGCGCATTCTCGTTCAACGACCAGCAGGGAGTTCCGATGCAGGCCAACGGGGTCGAGATCAACTCGGCCGGGCGCCACAACATCATAGGCGGCCCGACCACTGGTGAGCGCAACGTCATTTCGGGCAACAAAATCTACGGCTGCATATACTACGGGCACTGCTCGCACAACAACATCGCGGGCAACTATATCGGAACCGATGATGATTTCAATCGGTTTCTGCGTAATGTTGTGATGGATTATCTTCAAGAAGATGTTATATCACCGCTTGAAGATGATCCAACAACCGAAAAGGAGGATAGCAATGATCAACAAATCGCTTAAAAATCTGCGCGTGTGGCTGTATTCCAGATTGTCGCGTGATGATGATATTGAGCAAAACTCACTGAGTAATCAGAAAAAGATTATCAAAGAATTTGCCGAGCAAAATGATTTCAAAATTGTCGGTGAGAGCTTTGATGATAATATCAGCGGAATGACTTTTGACCGCGACGGTATTGACGAACTGACCGATAAGGTGGAAGAAGGAGCTATTGACGCGGTTATTGTCAAAGATCTCAGCCGTCTCGGTCGTCACCGTACCAAGACATCAGTCTACCTTGATTATCTAACGAGCAAAGGTGTTCGTGTTCTGTCCGTTACAGAGAATAT